>JBKHFK010000099.1:0-6256 GCA_046540295.1 Halanaerobium sp. | reverse complement strand
AAGAAAAAGCACTCAAGTGGTTAAATAATGGTGCAAAGCCTTCAGATACAGTTAAGACTTTATTAAAAAAGTCAGGTGTAATGGCTAAGTACCACGGTAATGAGTAACTAAAAGGAGGTTTTCTCCATGGAAGAATTGATAAAATTTATTGCCGAATCAATTGTAGACAATCCTTCGGAGGTTTCAGTTAAGAGGGTTGAAGATAATAATTCTATTATTATTGAGCTTTCTGTTGCAGATGAAGATATGGGTAAAGTTATTGGTAAAAGAGGTCGGATTGCGAAGGCGATCAGAACTGTTGTCAATGCTGCAGCAGCAAAAGAAGGTATAAATGTAAAGGTAGATATTAAATAATTTTTCAGGCTGGTGAAACAATTGAGAGATAATTATTTAGAAATTGGAAAGATAACTCGTTTCCAGGGTAATAAAGGTGAGGTTCGTGTACTGGCGACTACTGATATACCTGAGCGTTTCTTTGACTTAGAAAATGTTTATCTAAAAAGAGGAGAGGATTTTAAAGAGCTGGAAATTGAGTATATTCGTTTCCATAAACAATTTGTAATTATTAAGTTTTTCGATATTAATTCAATTAATGAAGCAGAAGAACTTAAAAATTATCAGGTCTTAATTGAGGAGTCTGAAAAATATTTACTTCCAGAAGATAATTTTTATGTCAGTGATCTTATTGACTGTGAGGTTTATTTAGAATCCGGAACTTTTCTGGGAAAATTAATCGAAGTTGTTGATACTTCAGGTACAGATATTTTTCTGGTTAAAGGCCAGGATAAAGAATATATGCTGCCTGCCAGTCGTGAGATGATCATTAAAATTGATCTTGAAAATAAAAAAATTATTGTTGATCCAATTCCAGGAATTTTAGATCTTTAGGAGCTGAATTTATGTTTTTTGATATTTTAACTCTTTTCCCTGAGATGTTTGCGGGGCCTTTTAGTGAGAGTATTATAAAAAGAGCCAGAGAAAAAGATTTGATAGATATTAAAACAGTTAATATCCGTGATTTTGCTGAAGATAAGCACCACACAACAGATGAACCGCCTTATGGTGGAGGAGCTGGGATGGTGATGAAGGCAGAACCGATCTTTAAAGCCTGGCAGGATACTCAGAATAAAAGAGAGCTTAAGTCAAAAACAATTCTAATGAGTCCTCAGGGCAGGGAATTGACCCAGGACTTAGTTAAAGATCTGAGTCGGGAAGATGGTTTAACGATAATTTGTGGTCGTTATGAAGGTGTGGATGAAAGAGTTAGAGAGACAGTTGTTGAGGAAGAAATTTCTATTGGTGATTATGTACTTACCGGTGGAGAACTTCCGGCAATGGTGCTTGTAGATTCTATTTCCAGACTTTTAACTGGTGTTTTGGGTGATGAAGATTCTTCTAAGAAAGATTCATTTTACAGTGGACTTTTAGAACACCCTCATTATACCAGACCACGGGAATTTAAGGGGCTTCAGGTTCCTGATGTATTACTCAGTGGTAATCATCAGCTGATTGAGCGCTGGCGTAAAAAAGAATCTCTAAAAAGAACTCTTTTGCGAAGAGAAGATCTGCTGGAAGATAAAAATCTTAGTACAGAAGAAAAAGAATTACTTAAAGAAGTTAAGCTGGAACTAAAGGGTGAAGTTGATGAGTAAAATTGAAGCAGATATTTATCTTGGCTTGGTTCATAATCCTATTTATAATAAACTGGGCGAAGTTATAACAACAACTGTAACTAATTATGATTTACACGATATCTCAAGAGCTGCCAAAACCTATGATATAAAAAAATATTATATAATCAATAACTTAAAATCACAGCAGGAGCTGGTAGAAAGAGTAAGAGATTACTGGACTGGTGGGCGTGGTGCTGATTATGTATATAATCGACATCAGGCATTTTCTGTGCTTGAAATTGCTTCTGAATTAGAGGAAGTTAAAAATGAAATAAAAGAAGAAACCGGCCAGGAACCTCTGCTGATAGCTACTGATGCGCGTGAGTACCCAAATACTATATCTTATAAAGATATGCGCAGTGAATTACAGCAGCTTGATTGCCCCTTTTTGATTATTTATGGAACTGGTTATGGCTTAACCAAAGAGATGGTTGCTGACTGTGATTATGTACTTTATCCGATCTGGGGTAGAGGAGATTTTAATCACCTTTCAGTTAGAAGTGCTGCTTCAATAATTATGGATCGTCTGCTGGCTGATCCCTGGTGGGAAGCATAAATTTAAATATTTTTTGAGAGGAGGTTTATAGATGAACATTATCAATGAAATAGAAAAAGAACAAATTCGTGATGATATCCCCGAATTTGCTGTTGGAGATACATTAGATCTAAAAGTATTAATCTCTGAAGGTGGAAAGGAAAGACTGCAGCCATTTAGAGGTGTTGTAATCAGAAGAAATGGTGGTGGCTTAAACGAAACTTTCACTATTCGTAAGGTTGCTCACGGTGTAGGAGTGGAAAGAACTTTTCCCCTACATACTTCTAAGCTGGATACAATTACTGTGATTCGACGCGGTGATGTAAGAAGATCACGTCTTTACTATCTGCGGGATAGAAGAGGTAAGGCTTCCAGAATCAAAGAAAAGAGAGAAGAAAGAAAATAAATTATTTGATTTTAAGGTGGGGGCTTTCTCCACCTTTTTTCAATATCAAAAGATAATTTTAATAGAAAAAAGTTGATTCAGAAAAATTTGAAGGAGTTTTTATTATGATACAGTGGTATCCCGGCCATATGGCCAAAGCAAAAAGAATATTAAAAGATGACTTAAAGTTAGTTGATATAGTGATTGAAGTAGCTGATGCACGAATTCCTTTAAGCAGTCAGAATCCGGATTTGAGAAAATTAATCACTGAGCAGACCAAAGTAACTGTTTTAAATAAAATGGATCTTGCTGATCCCGAGTATAATCAGAAGTGGCTGAAGCATTTTAAAAATAAAACAGATGAGGATGCAGTTTTACTTAATTCCCTGACCGGAGAAGGAGTCAGTGAACTTAAAAGTATTTTAAATAATACCTATGACCGGATAGCTGCTAAGCTCTCCAAAAAGGGAAGAAACCCCAGACGCCTGAGAGCGATGATTATTGGAATCCCCAATGTTGGCAAATCAGCCTTAATTAATCTCCTGGCAGGCTCTAATATTACAACTATTGGTAATAAACCGGGAGTTACCAGAGGTCGTCAGTGGGTTAATGTCAGCAAAAAAATAAGACTGCTTGATACACCGGGTATTTTATGGCCCAAATTTTCAGATGAAAATAAGGCTTATAAACTTGCTCTGACCGGTGCTGTTGATAATGATATTTTTGATAAAGAACTTGCTGCTTATAAGCTGCTAAAATTTATTATAGAAATCAATGAGGATATTCTGCTGGATGCCTACAGTCTTGATTTTTTAGAGGACCATCCCTATGATATTCTGGCTGATATTGGCCGCAAAAGAGGCTGTTTAATGACCGGAGCTAAAGTTGACCGCAATCGAGCGGCCGGGATTATAATCAATGATTTTCGTGATGGTAAACTGGGGGCAATAACACTTGAAAAACCCTCAGAGGCTGATAAATTAAAGGTGGAAAAAGCAGATGAATAAAAATAATAATTTGGATTTACCGGAGTTCAGCCAGCTGACCGTTAAAGAAGTAAAGAGTTTTGCTTCTAAACTTAAGATTGATGAACAGCTGCCGCAGATAATAAAAATTTTAAATCAGGACTCCCGAAAGGGAGTTCAAAAAATTGCCGCCAGACTTCAGCGTCAAATTAAAAAAAAGGAAAAGATCTATGCCAAGTGGGAAAAAATGAACGAAGTGGAAGCAGAACTCAGCAGTCAGGGGTATCAGGTAATTGTTGGTTTAGATGAGGCAGGAAGAGGTCCGCTGGCGGGTCCAGTAGTAGCTTCTGCTGTAGTTCTCGATCCAGGAGCAAAAATATATGAACTTGATGATTCTAAAAAGCTTTCAAAAAAGAAGAGAGAAGAATTATTTTTAAAAATTAAAGCCAGAGCGAAAGTAGGGATTGGCCGGGCTTCAAGCAGTGAAATAGACAAATATAATATTAGAGAGGCCACCTTTGTGGCTATGAAAAGAGCAGTTAAAAATCTGCTGCCGGAACTGGATAATAATCCTGATATTTTACTTGTAGATGGCAATGCAGTAATTCCTGATCTAAGAGTTGAACAGAAAGCAATTATTGATGGAGATGCAGATGTCAACACTATTGCAGCTGCCTCTATAATTGCCAAAGTGACCAGGGATAATATTATTTTTAAATATGCAGAAAAATTTCCTCAGTACAATTTTAAATCAAATAAAGGCTATGGTACTGCTGAACATATAGCCGCTTTAAATAAGTATGGTTCTTCACCGATTCACCGCAAATCATTTGGTAGAGTTCCAGAATAAATTTTGAGATTTTAAGTTATATTAAATTTTATTTAAACAGATATAAGTTTTTGTGAAAGGAGTAAAATAAATGAATACAAAAAAATTAGCTCGTGGAGCAGCAATTACTGCTTTATATGTTGTGATTACATATGTCCTGGCTCCAATAAGTTTTGGTCCGATTCAGTTCAGAGCAGCTGAAGCTTTAACTGTTTTGCCGATTTTATTTCCCGAAGCAGTTCCGGCCCTATTTTTAGGGGTGCTGCTGGCAAATATTATTGGAGGTCTCGGTTTAGTTGACATAATAGGAGGTAGTCTGGTTACTCTGCTGGCAGCTTATGTGACTTATAAAAACAGAGATAATATTTTTGCTTATTTAAGTCCAATTCTATTTAATGCATTTTTAATCAGTATTTATCTCCATGTTTTATTTAAGCTTCCTTACTGGCTAAATGTTATTCAAATTGGCCTGAGTCAAGCGGCAGTAATCTTAATTTTAGGAGTGCCCTTAATTAAATATTTAAAAAAACATTATGCTTAAAGGAGCATTTTTGAATTTTCGGCATACCAGCGGAAATCAATTGCTTCAATTAGATCAGAATCTTTAATTTGCTGGTGGTTATTTAAATCTGCAATTGTTCTTGCAACCCGCATTAACCTGATATAGCCGCGAACACTTAGTTTGAGGCGTTCATAAGCCTGGTTTAAAATTTTTTGAGCTTCAAATTCAGGTTGACAGTATTTTTCAATATCTTCTAACATTAATTCGGAGTTATTATTTAGTACAGTATCTTTATACCTTTTAGTCTGCAGACTGCGGGCTTTTTTTATTTTCTCTTTAAAATTAAGATTTTCAGCTTCCAGATTGGAATTTTTTAATAGTATTTCCTCTTTTTTTAAAGGTAAAACTTCAATTTGGAGGTCAATTCTATCCTTAAGCGGACCGGACAATTTCTGCTGATAACGAACAATGTCTCTTTCAGAACACTTACATTTTCTGTCTTTAACTCCTGCAAAACCACAGGGGCAGGGATTCATGGCAGCTATAAATTGAAAATTTGCCGGGAAATAATAGCTTCCCTGCTGGCGGACAATTTTAATTTTCTTTTTTTCTAAAGGTTCTCTTAAGTTAGCCAGAACATTATTTTTAAATTCAGGGAGTTCATCCAAAAAAAGAACTCCATTGTGTGCTAAAGATATTTCTCCAGGGACCGGTATCTGACCTCCTCCAATCAGGCCAGCAGTGGTAATTGAATGATGAGGAGCAATAAAGGGACGATATCTCTTTTTTAAGTTTAGTTCATTTAAATTATTATTAATACTGTAAATAGAAGCAGTTTCTAAAAGTTCTTTTTTATCTAAGGGTGCCAGCAGTTTTACTATGGATTCTGCCAGTACAGTTTTGCCGCAGCCTGGTGGTCCAATTAATAATAGATTATGTCCTCCGGCTGCTGCAGTAATTACCGCCTTTTTTGCATTTTTTTGGCCTCTTATCTGACTGAGTTCTGGATAATCTAACTTAGATTTTAAGCTTGAACTTTCAGGAGCTAAGTCCGCAAGATCAGATTTTTTTAAGTTTTCAATCTCGCGCAGATGTTTGATTAAATAAGAATTTGTATTTCTAACTAAAGCAGCTTCTTTTTGATTGGCAGCCGGAATTACAGCTCCAAAAAAGTTATTTTCTACAGCAGTAAGCAGCATTGACAATACACCTTTAACATGATTGATATTTCCATTTAAATTTAGTTCACCCGCAAAAAATTTATTCTCTTTATTTTTTATTTTAATCTGGCCGGAACATTCCAGCAGAACCGCAGCAATTGCCAGATCAAAATGAGATCCGTATTTATTAATATTACCCGGAGCAAG
>JBKHFK010000098.1:0-6259 GCA_046540295.1 Halanaerobium sp. | reverse complement strand
ACTGAAAAAGATATTCTTTATGAGGAAAATCTTGATTTAAATAAGATTAATAATAATAACTGCTGCAGCAACCAGCCAGCAGTAATAACTAAAATAATATAATTTATTTTCGGCCAGCACCTTCAGCAAAATTTTAATTGCCAGATAACCTGAAAAGACTGCTGCTGAAAATCCCAGTAAAACAATTTTTAGATCAAGATTAAAACTTCTGCTCTCTACTACATTTAAAAACTGCAAAAAACCGGCTCCCCCAATTACAGGAATTGACATCAGAAAGGAAAAACGAGCTGCTGCTTCCCGGTTTAAACCCTGAAATAAAGAGGCTGCAATTGTAGTACCCGAACGAGAAATTCCGGGAATTATGGCTCCACCCTGAGCCAGCCCAACTAACAGAGGCTGCCAGAATTTTAATTCTTCTACTTCTTTATTTCCACCATCAATTTTTTCGGTTATATATAAAATCAAACCGGTTACAATCAGCATTAAAGCTGTTAAATAAGCATTAGAAAATAAACTTTCAAAAAAATCTTCAAATAAGACTCCAATAATTCCTGTTGGAATAATTGCCAGTAAAATATAAAAAGTTTCTTTTCTCTTTTCTTTTTTCAGCAAAATCATATCTTTAATATCCTGCCAGAAAATAATAAAAATTGGAATTAAAGTACCTATATGTAAAATTACATTAAATAATATCTGGTCTTCTTTAATCTCTAAAAAATGCTGAGCAATTACCAAATGACCGGAACTGCTGACCGGTATAAATTCAGTTAAACCCTGAATTAAACCTAAAAAAACTGCCTGAAAACTATTCAATTTTACTTCCTCCTCTTTTATATTATAGCACATTTAGAAACATATGTTCAAATTTAAAACCAGCTGCTTTTACACAGCTGGTTAATTTTAGCTTAGTTTCTATACTTCCATAATTACAGGTAAAATCATAGGATTTCTTTTTATTTTTTGATAGATATAATTATTAAGTGAGTTGCGGATTGTATCTTTGAGCACCGACCATTCTGTTACATTATTTTCTTCACAGTCTTTAAGTGCATCTTATACTCTTTTGGTTGCAGCTTCAATTAATTCTTCGGATTCTCTAATATAGACAAAACCTCTGGTGATAATATCCGGTCCAACCAGTATATTACCGTGTTTATCAATTGTAACTACAACAATAATTATTCCGTCTTCAGATAATAGCTTTCTATCTCTTAAAACAATATTACCCACATCACCGATACCGAGACCATCAATTAATACATCTCCGGATTGAATATTACTATCTCTTTCAACTTTTTCTTCGGAAAATTTAATTTTATCTCCTACATCAGCAATATAAATATTATCTTTTGGTATACCATTCTTTTCAGCCAGATCGGCATGTTTATATAAATGTCTGTATTCTCCGTGTACAGGTACAAAATATTTTGGTTTTACCAGATTTAACATTAACTTTAATTCTTCCTGACTGGCATGACCTGATACATGAACACCAGAAACATCTTCATAAATTACATTGGCTCCTCTGCGGTACAGCTTATTTATTGTTTCACCAACAAATTTTTCATTACCGGGTATTGCAGAAGCAGAGATCATAACTGTATCTCCCTCTTTAATATTAATATGGTAATGGTCTCCCCGGGCCATCCGGGTTAAAGCTGCATATGGTTCTCCCTGGCTGCCTGTGGTGAGTAGTGTTACCTTGCTGTCTGATAAATCACCAATATCTCTAATATCAACAATCATATCATCGGGAACCTGTAAATAACCAAGTCTGCGGGCAATATCCACATTGTTGATCATGCTTCGGCCTGTAAAAGCAATCTTTCTGTTATATTTAAAAGCTGCATCTACAACCTGCTGAACCCGGTGGATATTGGAAGCAAAAGTAGCAACAATAATTCTTTCTCTGGAGCCTCTAAAAATCTCATCTACTGTTTCTCCCACTACTTTCTCGGATAGGGTATAGCCCTCACGCTCAACATTTGTACTATCTGAAAAAAGGGCAAGCACTCCTTCCTCACTGTCTCCAAGTTCAGCCAGTTTATGAAAATCAGCAACTTCTCCATCAATAGGAGTCTGATCAAATTTAAAGTCACTGGCATAAACTATAGGACCTAAGGGAGTATCAATTGCCAGTGCACAGGTATCAGCGATACTGTGATTAACCCGAACAAATTCCACTCCAAAATTACCAACTTGATATTTTTTACCCGGATGGACTACCTTTAACCTGGTTTCTTTTAATAAACGGTGTTCTTTTAGATTTCCCTCTAAAAGTCCCAGAGTTAATTTAGTTCCATAAATAGGAGCATTAATTTCTTTTAAGAGATAGGGCAGACCACCAATATGATCTAAGTGACCGTGTGTTAAAACAATTCCATTGATCTTATCCTTATTTTTAATTACATAATCAAAATCAGGAATTACTAGATCAATTCCAAGTAGATCGTTTTCTGGAAATTTAACTCCCGAGTCAATTATCAACATTTCATCGCCAATTTCCAGAACCCACATATTCTTACCTATTTCTCCTACCCCACCAAGTGTAGTCATCGAAACATTTTTTATTTTATTGTTATCATTCATTTAAAAAACAAAACACCTCCATAGTATTTTAAAACAATCATTCTTCACTTCATTTTTAAATATAATTCTTCACTTCATTTAAATCAAAATTATGAAACATAAAAAAATTACCCAATTCTGCCTGTAAATTTTAAAATAAGAAACCCGTCCAAAAGCGTTAATACTATTATACATAGTATTCAAATAAAAAACAAGCAGAATTAAGTAATTATAATTTTAAGACAAACTTCTTTGAGTTTTAAAGCAAATTATTTTCTGTTAAATATTCAGCAATCTGGACTGCATTTAAAGCAGCACCCTTACGCAGATTATTTGCTGTCAGCCAGAGATTAAGTCCATTTTCTACAGAATTATCTCTTCTGATTCTACCTACTAAAACATTATCATTATTTTCGGTATCGATCTGCAGCGGATATTTTTCCTGAGCGGGATTATCTATAACTTCCACATTTTTAGACTGAGCAAATAGTTCTTTAATATCTTCAACTTTAAAATCACGGCTGAGCTCAATATTTAAAGATTCACCATGACCAAAAATTACAGGTATCCGAACACAGGTAGCTGTTACGGCTAGATCCGGGTCATGAAGAATTTTATGAGTCTCATTAACCATCTTCATTTCTTCTTTGGTATAATCATTTTCTAAAAAAATATCAATCTGTGGAATCGCATTAAAAGCAATTTGATGGTTAAATTTTTCATTTTTTATTTCTTCTTTATTTAAATAGGCCTTAGTCTGTTCTATTAGCTCATCAACTGCTTTTTTACCGGCACCTGAAACTGCCTGATAGGTATTAATTACCAGCCGCTTTAAACCATATTTTTCAGCCAGTGGTTTTAAAAGCATTACCATCTGGATAGTAGAACAGTTGGGGTTGGCAATAATCTGCTGATGTTCTTTTAAATCTTCCCCATTAACCTCAGGTACTACTAAAGGAGCATCTTTATCCATTCTAAAAGCATTGCTGTTATCAATTACAACACCTCCAGCCTCTTTAACCTGAGGAGCTACCTCCTTTGAGACCCCACTACCTGCAGAAAACAGGGCAATATCTATCCCTTTAAAAGTACCTTCTCTGACAGATTCTACAGTTAATTCTCTATCTTCAAATTGTATTTTTTTACCTTCAGAACGCTCAGAGGCAATTACCTTAAGCTGATCAATAGGAAAATTGCGCTGACTCAAAGTTTTAAGCATTTCCCTTCCAACTAAACCTGTTGCACCTACGACTGCTACATTATATTTTTTCATAAATTTTTTCTCCTTTCTCGACTACAGGGCGTCCAAAGTAATTAGTACCCCAGACACCAATAATTATTAAAACTGCTCCGGCTGCTTGAAATTTAAAAAAAGGCTCATTTCTAAAAACAACTCCGGCAATTATGGAAACAACTGTGGTTAAATTGGCAAAGACAGCTGATTCGGCTGCGGTGATTTTAGAAAGAGTATAGTTCATCATAAAAAAAGCAACAACTGAGGAAAAAACTCCTAAATAAATAACTGAAATTAGGACATCAGTATTACCCAATAAATTAAAATAACTGCTTAGTTCAAAATTCTTCCGATAAAGCCCAATCAGATTAAACAGTAAAGCCCCAAATCCCATCATCACATATGTAATTTCTACAGGTTTAAATTCCAATGAGAGCTGTCTGGAAATTATATTATAAAAACCAGCTGCAATAACGGCCCCTCCTAAAAGTATAAGGCCCAGATAATTAGCATCTAGCGGACTTACTCCCCGGTTGAGAATTATCACAAAAACCCCGGCTACAGACAAAATAACAAATATACTCTGGATTAAAGTTGGTTTTTCATTTAAAATCAGAGCAGCAAGAATTGTTACCGCCACCGGTATTAAAGCAATCATCATTCCAGCTTCCGAAGAGGTGGTATATAACATACCTGTTGTCTCACAAATAAAATAAACTCCCGGCTGAAATAAAGCTAAAATAAACAGCTTTTTTAAATTTTTAGCTCTCAAATTGATATTTATTATACCAGTAATTCTCAAAATACTCAAGCAGAAAAAGGCAATTGCAAAACGAAAACCAAGTAAGTGAAATGGAGTCATCAGCTCCAGTCCCTCCTTGGTAAATAAAAAGGAAAAGCCAAATATTGAACTAAAGATCAGGCCGGCAAAATACGGAAAATACTTTCTCAATTTAAGCAAAGTCGATCACTCAGTTCTTTGGCGGCCAGGGACCATAGTACTGATAATACTGGGTCTCGACCCCACCATTATATAATTTTCGCCTTTTGCTTGCCTTTTTACCAAATAGTTCTTCAAATTTAGAATGAGAGCTAATAATATAATAAGACCAGGTTTCAAGCTCTAAGAACTTTTCGCCCATCATTTTGTATAATTTTTCTACCTCTTCTTTTTCGCCCATCCGCTCACCATAAGGAGGGTTAGTGATGATATAACCATACTGGCGGTTTGTAGAAAAATCTTTAAATTCCTGTTCCTGAAAATGTATTATATCTTCGACTCCTGCCTGTTTTGCGTGGTAGCGAGCAATACTAATCGCCTCTGGATCCTGATCATAGCCCATTATTAACCTGGGCTCTACATTAATTTTTTTTGCTTTTTTGGCTTCAACTCTTGCCCGGGGCCATTCAAAGTCCTCAAAAATCGGCCATTTTTCAGAATTAAATTTTCTTTTTAATCCGGGTGCCTGATTTTTGGCCATCATAGCTGCCTCAATTAATATTGTTCCCGAACCACAAAAAGGATCAATTAAAATGCGATCCTGATCCCAGCGGCTTAGATAAACCATTCCGGCTGCTATTGTTTCCTGAATTGGAGCAGTAACCGAAAGCTCTCTATAACCCCTTTTATGCAGTCCGGTTCCTGAAGTATCAATTGTTAGGATAGCTCTATCTTTATATAAAGCAAGCTCAATTGGATAAAGTGGGCCATCTTCATCAAACCACTCTGTTTTATATTCTTCCTGCATTCGGTCAACAACCGCTTTTTTTGTTACAGACTGACAGGTCGGAACACTGCTCAGCTTAGAATCAATAGATTTAGCGCTGACCGGAAATTCTGCATTTTCGGGCAGCCACTGCGGCCAGTCTAAATTTTTAACACCATCATAGAGCTGGTCAAAATCCCGGGCCTTAAACTCTCCAATCTTGACCAAAACCCGCTCGGCTGTTCTAAGCCAGAGATTGGCACGGGCTACTGCCTGCAGATCCCCCTCAAAGGTAATGCGGCCGTTTTTAACTTCTGTAATCTCATAACCTAAATCATTTATTTCTCTTTTTACCAGGGCTTCCATCCCAAAGGTACTGGTTGCCATAAGTTCAATTTTATTCAAAAAAATTCTCTCCTTCTTTTAGTTCAAATTTTCAACTTTTATTTTAAATTAACTCCAGCCTTAATTAAATCTTCTTTTGTCTTTTCATTATCCTCAGGCTTTACTGCTCGTGTTCCTTCCAGAATCACAGTGGTCTTAAAGCCATTTTCTGCACTATCCTGAGCTGTATATTTTACACAGTAATCAAAGGCTAAACCTACAATATCAACCTCATTAACTGCCAGTGATTTTAAAAGACCTGCCAGACCAAGATCAGATCCATCATTATCCTGAAAGGCAGAATAACTGTCAACCTCTTTTTAAAAAGTTTGACTATAAATTTAATTTATTTGCAGCAGTTATTGAA
>JBKHFK010000097.1:0-6286 GCA_046540295.1 Halanaerobium sp. | reverse complement strand
TATTAATTTTCTTATTGAGTACATTATATCGAATCAAAATTATTATGATGTAAAGCAGTTAACAATCAATAAAATTAATATGAGTTATTTACTCAACTTTATTAACTCATCTATATCTTATGATAAATTATTATTTTTGAATGTAAAATCAATTACATCTATTATAATTATTTAATATAAATATTTAAAACTCCACAAAAGTCACCTTCTGTGGAGTCAATTTTTTCTTATATTTAATCAATTTCTTCTTCTTCATCATCTGCTTCTGCCAGAGCTTCTGCTTCTTCTCTATCAATTTTTTCAACAAGCCTGTCAAAACGAGCTTCTGCTCTTTCTTCTGGACTTAATTCTTCTTTTTCTTCCTGATCTTCAGTTTCATCCTCCAGAATATTATCATTAATTCTGGCTAAAGAAACAACTTTATCCTCTTCACCAACATTAATTATTTTAACACCCATTGTATTTCGACCTGTAGTTGAAATTTCTGCTGCCGGCACTCTAATAATAATTCCATCCTGGGTTATGACCATCATTTCAAGGCTGTCATCAACAATTCTGGCTGCTGCTAGTTTACCATTTTTTTGAGTAATATTGGCAGTAATAATTCCCTTACCACCTCTATTTTGAATTCTATAGTCAGTTATTGGTGTTCTTTTACCATAACCATTTTCAGTAATTACCAGTAATTCTTCACCAGCAGAATCTATTCCCATATCTATTACCTGATCATCTGCTGCCAGCTTAATTCCTTTAACCCCATAAGAATTTCTTCCTACAGAACGAACGTCAGATTGGTTGAAGTGAATAGCTTTAGCATTTTTAGTAATTAGAAAGATATTTTCTTCTTCTTCTATAATTCTAACTCCAATTAACTCATCATCTTCTCTTAAATTAACAGCAATTAATCCTGTGTAATTAGTATCATATTCTTCTAAGGCTGTCTTTTTAATTAAACCGTTTTTAGTGGCCATAACTAAATAGGCATCTTCCGGGAATTCTTTGACCGGAATAACTGCATTTATCTTTTCTCCTTCAGCTAATTCTAAGAGGTTAACAATTGCAGTTCCCCTGGCCTGACGACCTGTTTCCGGAATCTGATAACCTTTGAGTCTATAAACTCTACCCTGATTTGTAAAAAATAAAAATTTATAATGGGTAGTAGTTGTAAATATATTTTCCACAAAATCTTCTTCTTTGGTGCTGATACCTATTACACCCTTACCACCGCGGCGCTGACTGCGGTAGAGATCAAGCGGCATCCGCTTAATATAACCCTGATTGGTCATTGTTACCACAATCTGTTCTTCCTCAATTAAATCTTCTAATTCAAGATCAGTGGCTCTATTCATAATTGCAGTTCTGCGCTCATCATTATATTTTTCCTTAATTGCTAAAATTTCTTCTTCAATAATTTCTAATAATTTTTCTTCATTTGCCAGAACTGATCTATAATATGTTATTTTTTCCTGCAGATCTTTATATTCAGTCTCTATTTTATCTCTCTCTAAACCTGTCAGGCTCTGCAGCCTCATTCTTAAAATAGCATTGGCCTGAGTTTCAGAAAGCTCATAATTCTCCATTAAATTAATTCTGGCTGAATCAACTTCATCAGCATTTTTAATCATATCCACTATCTCATCAATATTTGCCAGAGCAATTCTATATCCTTCTAAAATATGAGCTCGATCTAAAGCTTTATCCAGGTCATACTGAGTTCTGCGTCTGATTACTTCTTTTTGATGTTCTAAGTAATGTTCTAAAATTTCCTTTAAAGATAGGACCTTTGGTTCTTTATCTACCAGAGCAATCATTATCACACTGAAAGTAACCTGAAGCCGGGAATGTTTAAATAATTGGTTTAAAACTACCTTTGGTGTAGCTTCTCTTTTAAGTTCAATTACTATTCTCATTCCGTCTCTATCTGATTCATCTCTAATATCAGAAATAGCATCCAGTTTTTCGTCTTTAACAAGTTCTGCTATTCTTTTAATTAAACGAGCCTTATTTACCTGATATGGAAGTTCATCTACAATAATTTGCTTTCTATTTACAGATAAATCTTCAACTCTGGTTTTAGCTCTAACAGTTAATTTACCGCGACCATTTTTATAGGCTTTATAAATACTTCCTCTGCCCATAATCTGACCACCTGTAGGAAAATCCGGCCCCTTAATAGTACCCATTAACTCTTTGGTTGTAATCTCTGGATTATTAATCAACTTAATTACCCCATCAATTACTTCTCCCAGATTATGAGGTGGAATACTGGTTGACATTCCAACTGCAATACCTGATGTACCATTAACTAATAAATTAGGAAATCTTGCCGGTAAGACCTCAGGTTCTTCTAAGGATTCATCAAAGTTAGGAATAAAATCAACAGTATTTTTATTAATATCTGTCATCATTTCTGAAGCAATTGGCGCCATTCGAGCTTCTGTATAACGCATAGCAGCTGCACTATCTCCATCTATAGAACCAAAGTTACCGTGTCCATCTACCAGCATATAGCGGTAAGAAAAATTTTGAGCCATCCTAACCATGGTATCATATACTGCTGTATCTCCGTGTGGATGATACTTACCAAGTACTTCTCCGACAATTCTGGCAGATTTTTTATGTGGTTTGGTATGAGTCATCCCCAGATCATCTAAGGCATATAAAATTCTTCTGTGTACAGGCTTCAATCCATCCCTCACATCAGGTAAAGCTCTTCCTACAATTACACTCATCGAATAATCAAGGTAAGATGTTCTCATTTCTTTATCTATGTCAATTTTTTGAACTCTTGCTGCTTTTTGTTCCAAAATATTTCACCAACCTTTAACTTATAATAAATTTATACATCAAGATTTTTAACCTCTCGGGCATGTTTTTGAATAAATTCACGTCTGGGAGCAACCTTATCCCCCATCAGAATAGAAAATGTCTCATCAGCCATGATTGCATCTTCTATATCTACCTGGAGTAAAATTCTATTTTCTGGATCCATGGTAGTATCCCAGAGCTGACTGGGGTTCATCTCACCAAGACCCTTATATCTCTGCATAGAAACTCTATCTTTTCCTATTTCTTCGAGCAGCTCCTTTAAAGCTTTATCATTGTAAACATATTCTTCTCTTCTACCCTTTTTGACCTTATATAAAGGTGGTTGTGCAATATATATATTTCCATTTTCAAGTAAAGGACGCATATATCGATAAAAGAAGGTTAATAATAAAGTTCTAATATGAGCACCATCGACATCTGCATCTGTCATAATTATAATTCTATCATAACGTATATTATTTATATCAAACTCTTCTCCCACTCCCGTACCGATAGCGGTAATCAGAGCTCTAATTTCATCATTATTTAAAATTTTATTTAACCGTGATTTTTCCACATTTAAAATTTTACCTTTAAGTGGTAAAATAGCCTGAAACTCTCTGTCCCGACCCTGTTTAGCAGAACCACCGGCAGAATCACCCTCAACAATATATACTTCTGTATCATCAGCCTTGCGGCGTGAGCAGTCTGCCAGTTTTCCGGGCAGAGCTGTAGAAGTTAAGGCACTTTTTCTTCTGGTTAAATCTCTGGCTTTACGGGCAGCTTTTCTTGCCTGAGCAGCACTCATTGCCTTATCAATAATTGCCTTTCCTACCTTGGGATTTTCTTCTAAATATGTTTTTAAAAATGAAGAAACTGCAGAATCAACAAAACCCCGCATTTCACTATTACCCAGTTTAGTTTTAGTCTGACCTTCAAATTGAGGTTCAGATAATTTAACACTGATAATTGCAATCATACCTTCTCTAATATCCTCACCTTTGAGGTTATCATCCCCATCTTTTAAAAGGTTTTTACTGCGGGCATAATCATTAAAAGTACGAGTGGTAGCAGATTTAAATCCACTTAAGTGAGTTCCACCTTCTTTGGTATTAATATTATTGGCAAAGGTATAAAGTGAGGTATTATAACCCTGATGGTACATAATAGCAACCTCAATTGAACCTTCCTCTGATTCATCCTCAATATAAATTGGTTCAGATAGCAATGGTTTTTTACTCTGAGTTAAATATTCAACAAAAGATACCAGTCCACCATCGAAGTGAAATTCTTCCTCCTCCACTTCTTCCTGACGGGTATCAGTAATCTTAATTGTGGTTCCTTTATTTAAAAAAGCCAGCTCTTTTAAACGCTGTGCTAAAACTCTAAAATCAAAATCTATTTCTTCAAAAATTAAAGGATCAGGTTTAAATTCAATTGTAGTTCCTGTGCAGTCACTGTCACAGCTTCCCACAACCTGCAGCTCATGCTGGGGAACTCCTCTTTCATATTTCTGCTTATAAACCTTGCCGTCTTTCCAGGCAATCTCAACTTCCATCCACTCAGTCAGTGCATTTACAACAGAAATACCTACACCGTGTAATCCACCTGAAACCTTATATCCTTCTCCTCCAAATTTACCACCCGCATGAAGGGTTGTCATCACAACTTCAACTGCTGGTTTATCAACTTTTGGATGTATTTCAACTGGAATTCCACGACCGTCATCCTGTACTTTTATTACATTACCCGGTTTAATTTCTACTGATATTTCCGAGCAGTAGCCGGCCATTGCCTCATCAATACTATTATCAACTACCTCATAAACTAAATGATGCAGTCCTTCAATACTTGTTGAACCAATGTACATCCCCGGTCTTTTTCTAACCGCTTCCAGTCCCTCAAGTACCTGTATATGTTCTGCTTCATAATTACTTCTGTCCTTAATATCCATCAATATCCCCCATTTTCTTCTGTAAACTTATCAACTCTATCCCCAAGTGTCTTAGATGAGATCATTGAAAGATAAATTGTCTCTCCTGTTAACACAAAAGAACGGGGAGTTCCCCCGGAATAATCAACAATAAATCCTTCTTCATCAGAAATCTCCAAAAATTCTTCAGTTATCTCAGATGAAGTCGTACTCTCCAAATCTCCAATTAATACTACTTCTTTTGATGGAATCATATAGCCATCACCAAGATGTAAAAACATATGTCTAATTCACCCTCTTTTTTATTCTCCCCTTTTTGACCTGATATACATTATAGGAGTTATTTTTTATTCCGGATAAATTTTCTCCATCTGTTGCTGTTATTATAGTCTGAATTTTATCAGCTATAATATTAATCAATGCTTTTCTTCTCAAACCATCTAATTCCGAAAAAACATCATCTAAAAGTAGAACTGGATATTCTCCGGTCTCTGACTTCATAAATTCCAGTTCTGCCAGTTTTAAAGCTAAAGCAGCAGTCCGCTGCTGCCCCTGAGAACCATATTTTCGTAAGTCCATCTCATTTACCTTTAAAATTATATCATCTCTATGGGGACCAATTACAGTATAACCCCGAGAAATTTCCTGATCACGTTTGGCAATCAGTCCATCTATAAAAAGTTCTCTTAATTCTGCTTCACCCATTTTTTTGGAAAAATTATTTAAAGATATATCATATTCCAGTTCTAAATTTTCCCGCCCCTCAGTTATTTTTCGCTGAGAAAGTCTGGCTAAAATCTTCAATTTATCTATAACTTCTATTCTTTTTAAAATTATTTTAGAACCAACTGCAGCCAGCTGTTCATCCCAGACTGAAAGCATTTCCCGATCTTTTGATTTTCCATCTCGAATTGATTTTAATAAATTATTTCTCTGTTTTAAAAGATGGTCATATTTAGCTAAAAGATGATTGTAGTAGCGGCTGACCTGTGAAATTTCAAGATCAATAAATTCTCGCCTGTGAGAAGGACCTTCTTTAACCAGCTTTAAATCCTCAGGAGAAAATAAAACTGCATTTAAATATCCCAGCAGTTCTTTAACTTTATCCAGAGGATTATCATTAATTTCAACCTGACGTCCACTTTTTTCTAAACGCATGGCTAACTTTATTTTACCTTCTCTGCGCTTTAAAAGCAACTGAACAAGTGCTTTTTCCTCTTCCCAGCTGATCATTTCGGAAGTAATACTGCTGCGGTGGGAATTTGCAGTGGCCATTAAATAAATTGCTTCTAAAAAATTAGTTTTTCCCTGACCGTTGGCACCTAAAAAAATATTTAAATTTGGATTTAAATCAATTATCAGCTCTTCAAAATTACGAAAATTTCGGCAGAGAACTCTTTCTAAATACATTAATTATCCCCGACTTACTTTATATTTTTTATTTTCAGCTTTCAAAGTTACAATATCTCCAGCTTTTAAAGTTTTACCCCTCTTTAATTCTATTTCTCCATTAACCTCTACTTCTCCTGCCTGAATTAAATGTTT
>JBKHFK010000096.1:0-6393 GCA_046540295.1 Halanaerobium sp. | reverse complement strand
CCATTATGCACAATTACAATCTTTGAAAAAGAGTCTGTATGAGGATGAGAGTTTATGTCAGAAGGCCTGCCGTGAGTAGCCCATCTGGTATGTCCAATTCCTGTTCCTCCACTAAAGACTTCTTTTTCAGCACTTGACTTTAATTTATCTAATTTACCCTGTTTTTTAAGAATTTTAACAGCCTCTTCTTCCTGAACAGCAATTCCAGCTGAATCATAACCCCTGTATTCCAGCTTTTTTAATCCAGAAAGCAGTATTGGGGCTGCTTTTTTTTCTCCAATATAACCAACAATTCCGCACATATATTATCTTAACCTCCGTTTTATTATTAATATTCAACTGTCAGCTGTTATTTATTTCCTTTGTCTCAGCAATTACCCGCTGATTTTGAGAAATAAAATTGAGGCAGAACAGCTACTACCTGAAGGCATCCGCCGAAAATTCGATAACCTTCTTCCTCGTCCACCTGATTAAAATCCCGTTGCAATCAGGTTCTGGCGCTTTTCTCTCTCAATTTTTTTAATCACCTCCTTTTTTTAATAAAATAAATATTTTAGCAGTTATTTCTAAATATCATCAAATACAAATTTTATTTTATTATATTTTAGTATAAATAGCAAATCTTTAGTTTAATTCTTCCTTAATCACCCGGCTTAGTCTGCTTTCCCATTTATTTAACAGTTCTTTATCTTTTCCTTCGAGCATTACTCTAATCAGGGGCTCAGTTCCAGAAGCGCGAACAAAAACACGTCCTGAACTTCCAATATCACCTTCTGCAGCTTCTATTTCTGCAGCAATTCTATCATTCTGTTTCCAGCCATATTTCTGACTGACCCTTACATTTGCCAGCAGCTGCGGCCAGTAATTCATAACTTCCTTTAACTCAGAAAGGGATTGCTCCTTCTTTTTAATAATTGAAGCAATTTTAACCGCAGTTAAAATTCCATCTCCAGTTGTGTTGTATTCACTAAAAATGATATGTCCCGATTTTTCTCCCCCCAGTTTATAATTATTTTTCAGCATCTCTGCCAGAACATAGCGGTCTCCATTTCTGGTAATCACCAGTTCAGCTCCGATCTCAGCCAGACTTTCTTTAAGTCCCAGGTTGCTGTATTTTGTGGTAACGACTGTCTTTTTATTTAATTTACCTTCAGCCATCATATCTCTGGCAGCAACTGCCATGATATTATCACCTTCTACAATTTCTCCTTTTTCATCAATTAGAATTACCCGATCTGCATCACCATCATGAGCTATACCAAGATCAGCTCCGGTTTCAATTACTTTTTCAGCTGCCAGCTCAGGTGCAGTTGAACCACAGTTAACATTAATTTCCTCTCCGTTGGGATGATTATTAATTACAATCACCTCTGCACCCAGTGATTCAAAAACAGTTGGTGAAACCTGATAAGCAGCCCCATTAGCACAATCAATTACTGCTTTTAAGCCATTTAAACTCTTATCTAAGCTGTCAATTATAAAATTAGTATATTCATCAATCCAGTTATATTTTTCTTCCACAAGTCCAATTTCATTATCAATTGGATAGGGGAGTTCTTCTGAATGATCACTAAAAATTAATTCTTCAATTTCCAGTTCCGCCTGGTCAGTAAGTTTAATTCCATTTTTATCAAAAAATTTAATTCCATTATCAGCAGTTGGGTTGTGAGATGCTGAAATCATAATGCCCCCAACTACCTCTTTGCTTCGACTTAAATAACAAACACCGGGAGTCGGAATAATTCCCAGTCTGTAAACATCAATTCCAACTGAAGTTAAACCGGCCATCAGAGCAGCTTCCAGCATATCACCCGAAAGTCTGGTATCTTTTCCAATCACCACTACCGGTCTCTCCTGAGCTGAATCTTTACTCAAATAATAACCACCAATTCTACCAAGTTTAAAAGCCAGTTCACCTTTTAACTCGTGATTGGCAACTCCACGTACACCATCAGTCCCAAATAACTTTTTTTCCAATATATCCACCTCAATTAAATTTACTAAAATAAAAAACAATATTATAATCCAATTTTAATAAAACACTTATTCTTTTTCACTTACCTTAACCAGTATATAACCAGGATCTACCCCCATTAATCTGGCTGAAGTTGGAAGTTCTACCTCAATTATTTTCATATTATCACCTGAATCAACATCATTCAAATCAACATAAGCTTTGATTTCATCTTTACTAATTTTAGAAAAATATGAAATATAATCGATTCTGACCACTGCTCGATCAATCGACATAGATTCTATCTGATAATCTTCTGGTAAATTTCTTGCTTCAATATCTACTAAAAATGATGCAGCCTGTTCTTCGCCATAATTTAAAACATTAGCAGTCTGATTACTGGCATAACCCCAGAGCAGTACTGCAATAAAAAAAGCTAAAATTAATTTTTTTTGATTTTCATTTAGAGAAAACATTTAGAGATGCCTCCTCATAAAAGATTTTTCTTTAGATTTTTCAAAACTGTGAGCAAGAGTCTCTCTTAGTTCAGCTGTATCAAAATGTCTGCTTAATTGTCCATTTTCAGCAACTGAGATTACACCTGTCTCCTCAGAGACTACTATTGCCAGAGCATCTGATTCCTCAGTAATACCAATAGCTGCCCGATGTCTTGTTCCCAACCTGGGATTTATATCAGTGCGAGTAGAAAGATTTAAAAAACAGCTGGCTGCCTGAACAGTACCATTTTCAATAATTAAGGCTCCATCATGCAGAGGTGATTCATGCTGAAAAATACTTAATAACAGCTGTTTACTAATTTTAGAATCAAGCTCTATTCCTGTTTCAATATAATTTTTCAAGCCGACCCGGCGGGCGATGACAATTAAAGCTCCTATTTGTTTATCTGACATCTCTGAAGTAGCCATTACAATCTCATTAATTTCTTTTGGACCCCAGTTCTGCCAGAACTGCTCTTTAAGAAATCCCCCTCTTCCAATCTGTTCTAAGGCTCTTCTCAGTTCAGGCTGAAAAACTATTGGTAGGGCTACCATAATAACAGTTAAAAAACTATCTAAAATCCAGTTTACAGTATTTAATTCTAAAAGCTGTGCAAATAAGCCAATTAAAAAAATCAAGCCCAGTCCTTTTATTAACTGTACTGCTCTTGTTCCTGAGATAATGTTTAGTAAATAATAAATAATAAAAGCAATTATAAAGATATCTAATAAACTAGTTATAATCTTCCAGGACAATTTTATCACCTCTTTAATAAATATTCGGCAAAAGATGGTCCAAACCCTGCTTAATTTTTAAATCATCACAAAAATTTAAATTTTTAAAGGAATAATAAATTTTTAATAGAAATAATAGAGAGGAGGTGATAGTGTGCAGAATAACATTTTTTCCGATCAGCGCCTTAATTATAAAGACTTTTTAATAGTTATTGCTTCCTGGTATTTTATAACCCTGAGCAGTTATTATATTATTGAAAAAGACTTTACATCTTTAATTTATATTAATGAAATACTGGCTTTTGCAATTAATGTGCTCTCACATATTGTTTTTTTGTTTATTATCTACAGTTATTTTAATCTGCTCTATGATTTTAGCTTTGCCGATCTTGGTTTTAAATTTAAAAAAGAAAAAATAAACTTTAAAGAATTGTTTATTATTTTTATATTTTTAACTGCAGGAGTTATTTTAATCAACCTTAATTACCAGCCTGAGGTTAAAAGCAGTTTTTTTCCTCTGCAGCTGGGAGAAAATATTTTTAAAATTCTCTACAGTGATCTCCCACTTTTAATTATGATTTTTATAATTCTTTTATTTACTGCCAGTGTTGAACAATTTTTATTTAACAAAATTATTTTTTCACTTTTTAATCTCTATTTACCAGGTTTTTTGGCCATTATCTTCAGCGGCCTCTTTGCATCAATTTTGTTTTTAGAATTTAATCCAGCATTTATCTTAATAATTTTTATTTCTGTAGTAATCAGCAACTATCTTTATATCAGCAGTGATTATAATTTGTTTACTCCGATAATCTTTTACAGTTATTTTTTAACTCTTTATATAGTCTTTATTTATGGTTTTGATTTTGTAATTATCTAAATATATTCTAAAATAACTCAAAAGGCCGGCCAGAGGCCGACCTTTTTAATTTCTTCATTCACCTTACAGTTATTCCCAGAGTTTAAAAATCTTATTTACCTGGTCAATTTTAGCTGCAATCTTTTGATCATTATGATTATGATATAAGTCTCCACTACACTTCTCACAATATAGTGCACCAGACCAGTTCTGACTTCCACATACATTACATTTTACATTCTTATTTCTCATTATTAAGCCCTCCTTATTAGTCTTATAGTATTATATGAGCTTAAATAGAGTATAGCAGCAGTTATAATAACTGTCAAGTTAATTTTCATAAAAGTAAAATTTGAAATTATTTGATAATTGTTCGGATATTCACCAGTGTTTTTTATAATCGCATTACCCAGATAAACATGGTCCAGATATTTTTTTTGCCAGCTGATAAGAACTTTTCATCACCTGTAAATCAGTGGGCGGATTGTTTAATTTATAAGCAGGATAATATCTAATCAAATGAAGAGGAATTTCAGAGTTAATTTCTGACAGCCACCTAAAAAGTTTTTCCAGTTCATCTAGATCATCATTTAAATCAGTCACAATTAAAGTTGTAACCTCAAGATGTATTTTCTCTGCCAGTTTTGACAGAATCCACACTAAATAACACCATTATCTTCAAGCCGATAAAATTGAGCTGGATGCAGATCAGTCATTTTCATCAAACCTGCTTACTGTAAAACGGTAAATTTCCACCTCAGTATCTTCTCTCAATCCAGCCTTTCTTTTGGCAATGTTTAGCTGTTTTTCAACAGTATCTATTCCCTCCAGGTCAGGCAGCAGCAGTCCTGTTTGGTGTCCACCTTTAACAAGAATTCCATATTTTTTAGGATTAAGTTCTGATTTATCTCTTACTCTTTCTGGCTCAGATAAAATATCAACTGAAATTGATATTTCATTTAACTCTTCCTTCTCAACTTCCGGAAATCGCGGATCATTTTCAGCAGCTGTAATTGCATTACTGATAATTTCATAAGCTGCATTTTTTTGTACAGGTCTAAAAGTTCCCATACAGCCTCTCAACTTACCATTTTTCTTTAAGGTTACAAAAACACCTGCTTCTTTTTTTAAAATATCCGGAAGCTCTGACTCTTCAATTTCGGCTTCTCTGCCCGCAACTACATACTTCTCAACAGCTCTCCTGGCTAAATCTGTAACATATTTTTCTTCATTCATCATAATCACTCCTCACTACTTATTTCAATATATATTATAAAGCTTATTTGGGATAAATAAATATAGTTCCATAGCCAACACCAAAAGGACCTTCGTAAGAGTTGATTTCAAGTTCAAGCTCCAGATTATCAAGTGCACCCAGCATTGTAACAATCGGTCTTAAACCACATTCCCCAGCCTTTTCAACAAGTTCCTGATCAAAATTTAAGATTGAATCAAAATCTTTTTCTTTAAAATACTCTATTAGTTTTTCATCAAAAAGATGGGCATCAGGATTATAGCCAGCGGGAGCCCCTTTTTTTAAGCGGTGTGAAAGATCACCACTGGCAATAACAGCTATGCTGTAATTAAGTTCAGCAGCTACCTCTGCAATCTCCTTACCAATTTTATATAGTTCCTGATAGGAAATAAAACCAATTGAAACTGGCAGTATCGGTAATTTTAATCCAGCTTTTTCTAAATAATGTAAAGGTACCATGATTCCATGATCAAGCTCCTGATCGATACCATAGTTTTCTAAATCTTTCTTTCTGAGTGGCTGTAAAGCAAGATCTTTTTCTTTGGAGTTTGAAATTAATTTTTCAGCAAAATTTGTGTCAGATTTTTCTTCAAATTTAAGTTTTGGAAATCCAAAATCTCCAAAATCACCCTCAAGCTGATCTTTAATAATCAGAGATGCTGTAGAACGAAAAACCGGACCGTGTGGTGTAATAAAAACTATTAAATCAAGTTCATCTTTAAATTTAACTATTTCAGCTGCTGTCTTTTTAAATCCCTGAACAGTCTTTTCTGCCTTTTTTAATTCTCTTCCCCCTATTTCTTCGATCACAATCGGTGGATGCGGCAGCAGAGCAGCACATTTAACTCCCATTATTTTCACCTCCACTTAAATTCAAACCATACTCAATAGAAAAAATTTTAAATTATTGATATAGAATAATTAATTAAAATCTTTAAATTACAATAATAAATTGAATTCTTTTACCATCTTTATTATACAACAAATCAACTAATAAAAAAACACCTAAGACCCGAAGGAATGTTTTTTTACTTTTTTATAATCTATTTGAATATTTTATTTTAAAACTGAGCATCAAAATGAGTGACTAAAA
>JBKHFK010000095.1:0-6433 GCA_046540295.1 Halanaerobium sp. | reverse complement strand
GCTCGTCAGGCTCATAACCTGGAGGTCGTCGGTTCGAATCCGGCCCCCGCAACCATTTTGGTGGGATAGCTCAGTCGGTAGAGCAGTGGATTGAAAATCCACGTGTCGACAGTTCGATTCTGTCTCCCACCACCATTTTTTAAACATTAAAGCCAGGCTTTTAGCCTGGCTTCTTTTTTTGATTACAAGCTTTTACAGTAAATTATTCTTCAAAAATTGTACCGACAAATTTTAATAGTTTAGTTCAATTTTGAAATTTTTATGAAATTTTTTAATCAGACTATGATAAACTATAAAAATATAGTAGACTATAATTGCGAAGAAATTAAAATATCTAATTTAATGATATATCTGTAAAAAGAATATAAATAAGCGGGGTAAAAAAAATGATTTTTAATTCAATCCAGTTTTTGATATTTTTTGTAGTGGTAGTATCAACATATTTTCTGATCAATTCAAAATACAGATGGATACTTCTGCTGGCCGCCAGTTATTATTTTTATATGAGCTGGAATCCGACCTATATTCTGCTGATTGTACTTTCTACAGTTGTCGATTATTTTGCTTCTTTAAAAATGGCAGAACAGGAAAATAAAGCAAAAAGGAAAAAATATTTACTTTTAAGTCTTTTTGTTAACTTAGGTCTGCTCTTTTTCTTTAAATATTATGGCTTCTTTAATAATTCAGTTTCGTCAGTAGTCAGGGCCTTTAATATGAATTTAGGGCTTCCCAATTTTGATCTGCTGCTCCCGGTAGGAATCTCATTTTATACTTTTCAGACCTTAAGTTATACACTTGATGTTTATCGAGGTGATAAGGAAGCAGAAAAACACTTTGGTATTTTTGCTCTTTATGTTTCCTTTTTCCCGCAGCTGGTTGCCGGTCCAATTGAACGATCAACCAGACTGCTGCCGCAGTTTAGAAAGAAAATTGATTTTGATTCTGCCCGGGTGGCCTCTGGTTTACAGCTTATGCTCTGGGGTTATTTTAAGAAAGTAGTTGTTGCTGACCGACTGGCCCTCTATGTTAATGGTGTTTATAATAACCTGGAAGGTCTGCGGGGGGTTACTCTGATTCTGGCAACTGTCTTTTTTGCTTTTCAGATCTACTGTGATTTTTCTGGTTATTCCAGTATAGCAATTGGTGCAGCCAGGGTAATGGGCTTTGATCTGATGACTAACTTTAGAAGACCATATTTTGCAAAATCAATACCAGAATTCTGGCGCCGCTGGCATATTTCGCTTTCAACCTGGTTTAAGGACTATCTATATATTCCACTCGGTGGTAATAGGGTAAGCAAAATTAGATATTATTTTAATCTGTTTATTACTTTTTTAGTCAGTGGTCTCTGGCACGGTGCAGCCTGGACTTTTGTTATCTGGGGTGCTCTGCACGGTTTTTATCAGATTATTAGTATTTCAACTTCTCAGTTTAGAAAGAATATTAAAGATAAAATAGGGCTCAGCAACCTGCCTACTTTAAATAAATGGTGGCAGATATTGGCAACTTTTGCTCTGGTTAATTTTGGCTGGATATTCTTTAGAGCAAATTCATTTTCAGATGCTATTTATGTAGTTAATAATATTTTTGTCTCACTGGGCACTCAGCTCAGCAGCTGGCAGAATTTAAAAGCAGCTGTAGTAGGATATGGTTTGAATCAGTATGAGCTTATACTGGCTTTTGCTGTTATTTTAATTATGGAAATTGTTCATTTAATGCAGCGTCAGGGTAGTGTGCGGGAATTTCTAAACCAAAAACCACTTCTTTTTCGCTGGGCCGCCTATTACGGACTGGTGATTATAATCCTTGCTTTTGGAGTTTATGGAGAAGCAGAATTTATTTATTTTCAATTTTAATAAATTGGGAAGTTTATAATATAGATTGGGGAGTTTATAATAATGAAGCAGTTTATAAAGAGAGGAATATTATTTTTAATACCACTTGTTATTCTAATTGTACTTACAAATTATTTCGTTGATCCTGCAAATCTTTTCAGCAGTGAATTTGAGGAAGAACTGGCCGAAATATTGATCAATGATCAGAATGCAGCCGGTGTATATAATTATGATGAGCGAATTTTCCAGAAGGAATATATTCAAAAAATGGAAGAAAAAAATGAGGTGGCTGTGCTGGGATCCAGTCGTTCGCTGCAGATTAGAGAAGAAATGATCGAAGGTGACGGTTTTTTTAACCACGGAGTTTCCGGTGCTGTTTTAGAAGATTATATTGCTATTACACAAATTTATAAAGAAAATGATAAACTATTTGATCATGTTATTCTGGATCTTAATCCCTGGATTTTTAATAAATATAATATGGAAGAAAGGTGGCGGAGTATAGAAGAATATTATTATTCTTTTTTTGATAGAGACTACACTGATGATGAGTCATTTATGGAGAGCAATTTTGGCAGAAATTATGGACAACTGTTTTCAGCCACTTATTTTCAGGCTTCATTTGAAACTTTAATTAAGGGGCAGGCCTTTAAAGATATTGAAGAAACAGAGGCTGAATCCCTATCAGAACCTGTTAAGTTGAGTGACGGCAGTCTTGTTTATCAGCGTTCACGAAAAAATATAAGTGCAGAAGATGCTGAAATTGAAGCACAAAACTATATTCGAAATGGAGTTTATTCTCTGGAAAACTACTCCGAGCTTAATCAGGAAGATTTAGAACAATTTGAGCAGTTAATTGAATTTTATCAGCAGGAGGATATTGAAATCACCTTTTATTTAGCTCCCTACCATCCACTTGTCTATGATTATCTGGAGGATAATGAGAGGTATCATATTATTTATCAGGTTGAAGAGTATTTGAGAGAATTTGCTGAAAAAAATGATATTAAGGTGGTGGGCAATTACAGCCCCTATGATTTAGACCTTGGACCGGAAGATTTTCATGATGGCATGCACCCTCGTGAAAGTGTGATGGAGGACATTTTTAGTGATTTGTAGGGATTATTTATTTTAGATTACCCTTTAATTTTTTAAATAATTATAATAAAGTAGTAAAAATAATAAAACAATTAGAGGTGTTTATAAATGGCAAAAAATCCAGAAGTAACGATAACAATGGAAGATGGAAGAGAAATTATAATTGAATTATATCCTGAAGTGGCTGATAATACAGTCAGAAACTTTATTGAACTGGCAGCAGATGGTTATTATGATGGACTTAAATTTCACCGTGTAATTAAGGGTTTTATGGTTCAGGGAGGCTGTCCTGATGGCACTGGTATGGGGAACCCTGGATATTCAATTAAAGGTGAGTTTTCAGCCAATGGATATGATAACAATCTAAGCCACAGGAGGGGTATTATCTCAATGGCCAGAAGCTCAGCTCCTGATTCAGCGGGTTCACAGTTTTTTATAGTACATCAGGATTCCCCGCATTTAGACGGTAAATATGCTGCTTTTGGAAAAGTTATAGAGGGAATGGATACTATTGACCAGATTGCAGAAGTAGAAACAGGACCCGGAGACATGCCGCAGGAAGATCAAATTATGGAATCAGTAGAAGTTGAAACCTTTGGTCAGGAATATGGGTCTGCTGAAAAACTGTAGTTAAAAATCAGATTTAAAATTAGCTTTATAAAAAAATAATAACTAAAAAGCTGGCAGTTAATACTGTCAGTTTTTCTATTAAAAAGAAGGTGAAAATAATTAATAAAATTATTGGTGTTGCTGCTCATGTAGATGACGGCAAAACTACATATTCAGAAGCTTTAATGTTTAACACTAAGACTATCAGGTCTAAAGGCAGAGTTGACAATCAAAACTCGCATCTGGACAGCCATCCCCTCGAAAAAAAACGAGGAATAACTATTTTTA
This sequence comes from Halanaerobium sp., assembly GCA_046540295.1. GTDB lineage: Bacteria > Bacillota > Halanaerobiia > Halanaerobiales > Halanaerobiaceae > Halanaerobium. Next base: position 2,603 of record JBKHFK010000095.1, on the reverse strand, counting down.
CAGACCAGGCAATTTTAGAATACAAAGGAGATCGTTATTTTCTGCTGGATACCCCCGGTCATATAGATTTTTCACCGGAGATGGAAAGAACTCTTAAGGTGCTTGATTATTTAATTATTATTGTCAGTGCAGTAGAAGGAATAGAAAGCCATACAGAAAGAGTATGGGAACTTGCTCAAAAAGAAAGTCTGCCTGTCTTTTTCTTTATCAATAAATGTGACCGCAGTGGTGCCAGTGCCAGCAGAGTAGCTTCGGAGTTAAAAAACAATTTTAGTCCTAATATTCTCCTGCTTAATCAATTAGCTGCAGAGCAGATACCATTAGAATTAATTGAATTTGCAGCAGAAAGAGATGAAAAACTGTTTAAGTTATATCTGGCCGAAAAGATAGATGAAAAAATGTTTTTAGGAGAAATTAAGAAGATGATCAGAGAGCGCAGAATTTTTATTGCTGCCTCCGGTTCAGCTTTAAATGATTATGGTGTTCAAGAATTTTTTGAGCTTTTGGCCCGGCTGACAGATAGTTTTTATCAAAAAGAAGAGCAAAAACTAAAGGCCCTATTATATAAGATATCACATGATCAGAATAATAATCGGGTTTCACATATTAAAGTTTTAAAGGGCAGCCTTAAAGTAAGAAAAGCGCTGCAGTATCAAATAAATGAGCAGCAATTAAAAGAAAAAATAACTGAGTTAAGACTGTATAATGGGCGGGAATATCAGACTGTAGATCAGGTTAAAGCAGGAGAAATAGCTGCTGTTTTAGGCCTTTCAGAAGCCAGGGCAGGTACAGTTTTTGGTGAAGCAGATAATTTAAAATCTTATCAAGAAGAGGCTGCCTTAAAATCAAAGGTTATTTATCCTGAAGAAATAAATACCCGCAAACTTCTAGAAGCATTTAAAATACTGGATGCTGAGGATCCGTCATTGAATGTAAGCTGGGATTCTAAAAGCCAGGAGATCCAGGTTAATGTAATGGGAACTGTACAGCTTGAAATTTTAAGAAGTCTGGTCAAAACAAGGTTTGATTATGAGATTAATTTTGCTCAACCAGAAATTATTTATAAGGAAAGCATAACTGATCGGGTAAAAGGTTATGGTCATTTTGAACCCTTAAAGCATTATGCTGAGGTCCATTTAGAGATTGAAGCAGCACCCCGAAACAGTGGAATCATTTTTAAAAATCAGGCCAGCACTGATGATCTAAGCAGAGGTTTACAGAATCTTGTAAAACAGCATATTTTAGAAAGTGAACACAGAGGTATCTTAACAGGCAGTCCTCTGACAGATTTAAAAATAACACTTCTAACAGGTAAAGCTCACAACAAACATACAAGTGGTGGTGATTTTAAAGAAGCAACCTATAGAGCTCTGCGTCAGGGCCTGGAAAAGGCAGAAAATATAATTTTAGAGCCTGTTTATAAATTTAAAATTAAAGTTCCAATTGATAATCTGGGGCGGGTAATTTCGGATATCGAAAAGGCAGATGGGAATTTTGATTCTCCCGAGATTTCTGCTGAGCAGGCGGTGATTAGAGGTCAGGCTCCTGCTGTTACTTTTATGAATTATCCAGTTGAGCTGAGGACTTTTACCGGGGGTAAGGGTTTAATTAACCTCCAATTTGGTGGATATGAAATCTGTCATAATAGTCAAGAAATTATTGAAAGCAGTGATTATGATAAGGATAAAGATCCTGAATATCCTTCTTCTTCGGTTTTTTGTGCCAAGGGAAAGGGTTATAAATTAAACTGGAAAGAGGCAGAATCTGAGATGCATTTATTGTGAATATCTCCCTATTTAATACAGCAGCCTGAATTGCTTTTTAATGGTTATATTACAAAAACCCCCAAGAAACCTGCACTACCAGGGTAAACTTAGGGGTAAATTAACGTCTTAAATTAAAATGGTGCCGAGGGCGGGATTCGAACCCGCACGGTCTATTAGACCACTAGCCCCTCAAGCTAACGCGTCTGCCAGTTCCGCCACCTCGGCATCACAATTATAAATTATACCATAAAAATTTGCTTTGTCAATAAAATTTTGCAAATAAACTTTTCAGGTGCAGAATAAATAAAATTTAGAATTTTAAAATAGATAAAGAAATCACTTTTATGCAGGAATTGGGCCTATAATCACGAATATTATTGATATAAGGGAATAGGGAGGCAATAACATTGGCAGAAAAAAATAAAAATGATAAAAAACAATCAAAAAAGAAATATAAATGGATAGGGATTTTTTTGATAGCCCTGCTTTTAATATTTATAGGACTTGCAGGCTATTATTTGGAGAGAGATTTAGAGCCGGTACCGGATAATCAGATTGAGGAAAATGAAGTACTGGAGCAAAATGGAGATAATCAGGAAGATAGTCAGGATATTTCGGAAGAAGATGAAGCAGAAGAGGAAACAGCAGTAGATAGTGATCAGAGCACTGATAATGGAGAGATTTCAGAAGATAAAGCTGCTGAAGAAACTGGTGAAGAGGTAGAAGAAGATGAGGAAGTTAGTGAAGTAGAAGAAAGTGAAGAAACTGGTGAAGAGGTAGAAGAAGAAGAGGAAGTTAGTGAAGTAGAAGAAAGTGAAGAAACTGGTGAAGAGGTAG
>JBKHFK010000094.1:0-6485 GCA_046540295.1 Halanaerobium sp. | reverse complement strand
CCTCTTCCTGCAGTCCATAATAATCAACACAGGTCCCACAGAGAAGTATTTCAATATCTTTATTTGCAAGCTCATTTAGATAAAAAATGATATCTTCTTTGACAGCTGCTTTGACCCCAGAATTAATAAAAATAATTTTTTTAGGCAGAGGATCAAGCTCTTTAATGGTTGAGATAAATCCTTTAAGCAGAATTTGACCCAGCTCAGGTTCTCCTTCACCCATAGTATCTGCTGCAATCAAATAAATTTTGCCTTCATTATTTTCAGCAGCAGAACCCTCAGTTTTACTTTCACTGTTTTTTGATTTTTTTAACATTACTCTAAACTCGTCTTCAGATTCTTCTACAACTGAAACTACCGCCCCCATTTTATTTCCCAGTTTAGTTAAATTCGAAGCAGCAGTTTGATTATCAACAATCACTAATACTTCTCGATTAGAACTGATAGCCTTTTTGGCAAGAACAACCGGTTTGGGACAGGCCAGGCCTTTAGCATCAATTTCTTTCATTATCAATTCCTCCAATTTTTAATATAAATTATAATCTCAGATTTTACTCTGTATATTTTAAGTCTAATTCTTTACATATTTTTTTAGCAGCCACATAAGCCATTTCGCCAGTGAAATCAACACATTGTTTAATATGATCTTTAGAGCCAAGTTTGTAATCTTTAGTTAAAACTCTGCAGCAGAGTGAACCGTGTTCTTCTCTAAAATAATCGTGTAGTTCTGCTGAGAGCTCCATTGTTTTATTAACTTTATTACTTCCAGGCTGTCTCCTGCCAAAAATGATTGATTTAAATTTAGTGATCAATTTATGTCCCTCCATTATTAAATTATATAATCATGATTGTTATTTCTTTCCCATAAATTATAGCATAGATTGTTTTAATTATAAAGTATTTTTATAATATATATAATATTTTGTTATACTTTTAGCTTTCTTAAATAATTGAATACCTGATTTGCTAAAGCAGCGCTTATAAACACTCTTTAGCAGTTTTAATAAAAGTATTAATTAAAAAATCATCATGGCGATTTTTATTATAAGCTAAATAAAATTTGCGCTCATATTCTACATCTTCAACATTAATTAGGGCAACTCTCCTGTAACTGACAGCCTTTTTAGCTGCCAGTTTTGAAATGAAAGAGATTCCAAGTCCCGATTCAACAGCAGAAATAATAGCTTCTGTGCTACCCAACTGACTTATTACATTAAAATCCTCTAATTTCAGATCTGCTTCTTCAAAAGCTAAAAGAGTGGCTTTTCTAGTCCCTGAGCCTGCTTCTCTGATCAGCAAATTTTGGTTCTGAAGCTCAGTCAAAAAAACTTTTTCTTTCTCAACAAATGAATGTTTTAAAGGTGCTATCAAACTCAAATTATCACTGCAGAGCTCTATTGATTTAAATTTGTTACTTTGAGGCCTGTACCCAACTATAATCAAATCAACCTCATCATTTTCCAGTAAATTGATCATTGACCTGGTGTCGCCAACTGAAACTTCTGTCTTCAAACTATCAAGCTTATTATTTAGGTTCGATATTATCTCCGGCAGTAAATATTCTGAAGGAATAGTACTTGAGGCAATTTTTAACCTCTTAATCTCTAAATTTTTTCTACTTTCTACTTTCTGCTTTAAATAGCCCCATCTTTTTAATATCTTTTTTCCTTCCTGATAAACTATTCTACCAGCAGGAGTGAGTATAATCTGACCTTTTTCTTTATAGAAAAGATCTGTGCCAAAATATTTTTCAAGAGATTTAATCTGCATACTTACTGCTGGCTGGCTTAACTTATATTTTTCAGCTGTCAGGGAATAGCTTTCTAAATCGACTAAAGTAATAAAAGTTTCAATTCTTTCAATTTTCATTTTACCATTCCTTTATTTAATATTTAGTACCGGGTATGCGAAATCGTTTTTGGTACCTGGTACCTATCTATTATTTTCCAAAAACTCAGGCTCAAAAACTAAGACTAAAGCCGGGAGAATCAATAAAGCTCCAATTAAGCAGGTGGCAATAGAAACTGTGACCAGAAAAGCAAAGAATTTTACCGGTAAAAAGCCAGATACAAAAAGTATTGAAAAGCCAACTATAACAGAAAGAGCGTTAAAGGTTATTCCTCTACCGGAAGTTGTTAGAGTTTTAATGACTGCTTCTTTTTTAGCCAGATTTCTTCTTTCCTCCCGGTAGCGCCAGAGAAAGTGGATTGTATAATCGACTCCTACACCGATCATAATCGAAGAAAGCATTGTTGTAATCATATCAAGTTTGATATTTAAAAAGCCCATTAGAGAAAATAATGTTACCAGGGCAGTTACCAGTGGTACTGCTGCATACAAACCAGCTGTAAAAGATTTAAATAAGAGCATCACAACAGCAGCAACCAGAATTATAGAAAGAAATAAACTTATTAGCTGACCCCGAACTACAGCATTAACCAGTTCAGAAAGCAGATCACCAAAACCACCAATTAGATGAAAAGTCCCCTCTCCATAACTTTGAGCCTCTTTTTGAATTTTATTGAGAACTTCTCTAATACCCTCAGTACTGTTAGTTTTAATTCTGGCTGTCAGCAGTGCATTTTCTTCCCTAAAGTCAATCATTTTATCAAGGTCACCTGACATCGAAAAAAGCAGCAAATACTGAGATAAAGCAAAATCATCAGTCGGAATTTTCTCGAATTCTGGCTGACCATTATGGAGTTCCCGATTCATAGTTCTAATAATTGTAGAAACTGCACTTACTTCTCCTACATTTTCAAATTCTTTGATTTTAAGCTCAAAATCACTGATCTGCTGCATCATCTCAGCTTCCTTAATCTTACCTCTGGCAACTACAGAGATTGTATTTGCTCCACCAAAATGCTGATTAACTATCTCTGTGGCACGGACTATATCGGATTCCTTTTCATAAAAGCTAATTGGATTGGTATCAACCTGCAGCATCAATATACCAGCAGAAATAAATAAAACAATTAAAAGACTGACAACTAAAATTGTTTTTGCTTTTCTGCCAACCAGATCGGCAATTTTAAAGAGCATTCTGGTTATAATGCCTTTTTGAGGGCTTTTATTTCTATTTTCACTCCCACTTTTAAAATTTTGAAGAGGAGTTTTAACTTTAAGCAGAGATAAAACTGCAGGAATAAATAGCAGACTGGCAAAAAGAGCAAAGGTGATCCCGGCTCCTGCCAGCACTCCAAGCTCCCTGGCCGGAACTATCAGGTGAGTGGAAAGTGAAAGCAGTCCAGCAACTGTTGTAATTCCCGCAGCAATTACCGGTGCCCCCAGTTTTAAAACCGAATCCTGACTAAGCTGAACTGAATTTTTTTCTTCAACTGCCAGCTCCTGATAAGCTGCTATAATATGGATTCCATAGTCATTAGTCACCGCAATTAATATTACCGGCAAAATTACTGTTAAGAGCTGGAACTTCCAGCCCAGAAGCGGCAGCAGAGATAGAGAAAAAATTATTGACATTACAACAACTATAAAGGGTAAAAATACTCCCCGCAGCTGCTTAAAACAGAGGAAAAGAAAAATCAGCATAATCACTAATCCCAGCGGCATTAAAATTCTCATATCATGCTGCATAATTTCCGCATTTAAAGCTCTCATAATCGGCAGCCCTGTTTTTAAAACTTTTTCTTCAGCTGTAAATTGGGAGTCTGCTTCTGCCAGAATATTATCTATTTTGGTCATCAGCCCTGCATCATCAAAGTCTTCAGCCAGAATAACAGCAATATTGACTGCCTTAAAATTTCTGGCAAAAACTGAGCCCATCGCCAGCTCACTCTTCTGCAGCCGCTCCCTTAAAAGCTCTTTTTCAGCCTCAGCTTCAGGAATATTACTGACAGCACTTTCTATCAGCAGTTCGTCATCTCTACCCTCAATAATATTGACTGTAAAAGGACTGTTGACCTGATCAACCTCCCTTAATTTTTCCAGTTCATCTGAAATAAACTTAAGTTTTCTCAGCAGCTCGGGCTCCAGCACATCTTCTGCCTCTACTGTCAGCATCACCATTTCCGTACCACCAAAAATATTTTCAATCTCTTCTATCCTGGTCCGGGAGGGCATATCTTCCGGAATCTGACTTTTAATTGCTGTATCCAGTTCTACTGCCTGTAAATTATAAAGTGATAACAGAGTAATTAAAAGGAAGATAATAATTATTGGAAGCGGATGTTCTACTGCCAGAGAAGAAATTTTTTCTATTATTTTTTGCAGCATTCAGCTCAGCTCCTCTGCTAAAAATATTTACTCAAAGAAAGATATATAAGTTCCTGATTCAACTGATTTAAACTGCTTTCTTTTTTTGGATTGATTTTAATCACTGCTCCGCTCTCCAGATCAAGCCCCTCTTTTAAAGAAAATATAAGCTTAGGCCTGACTAAAGACATTCCATTTTTAAGATCAGAAATCAAATTAAGCTCCCAATTGTGAAAATTTCGAAAAGGTTTTTCGGCCCTCAAAATCAAAAGCTGATTTGCTTCAACTTGAGCAGACGGTAATTCCTGATAATAATACTGTCCCAAAAGATAAAGATTATTTTCAAATTTATAATCCATTCCGATAATCAACTCGTTTGTATTCTCCAGCCCGGATTTCTGATAATCACTGTAAACAAATTCAGAAAAAAGGCCGATATTTTTACTGCTGAAGTCTCCCTTAAAATCAAATCCAACTTTATTTACCTCCGGATAAAATGCTGTCTGCCCGGGGGCTGGAACTGTGGTTAAACTATTGCCTCTAAAAAAAGAAAAAGCCAGATCATAACCCCGCCAGCGTCTGCGAGTCAGCTGAACTGCAGACTGCAGGTCACCTCTTTCTGCGTGCTCAGTTAAAACACCTGTCAGCTGCCAGTTGAAATTCGGATAATAATCTGCTTTGATCCCATCGACTGCCCTGCGGCTGCTAAAAGAGTCAAGAGCTCGCCGATCAACCGGATTAAAATAATTAAGGGGATTAATGTTATAGGAACTCCCCCAGCTGAAATTCTGTCTTCCCAGCCGCCAGTCAATTTTATCTGTGTAATAATTTAAATAGGCTTCTTTAAGTTCTAAATCAACTTCCCGCTCTTTTTTACCCTGCTGATAGTAGCTTTCTAAATTTAGGGCTCCTTTTAAATAATAATTTAAGTCAAAACTCAAATCATGCTGAAAATCTAATTCTAAAAAACTCTGATCCTGCCAGCGCTCAGCTTCCTTTTCATATATTATTGAAGAACTTAATTCACCTCTATATGAAGCCGCTCCCAGCTTAGATGTAAGTAGAAAGCTTAAAAGAAATAATAAAAATAGCACAGAAACTGCAGAAATAATTTTATTTTTTTGCCTGAATTTAAACATTAGCTGCCGCCCCCTCAAATTTATTGTCCTAAAATTACTGCCTCTGTAGATAGCGGGTTGTAAAGATATTGGGATCAAGCTCTGGATCAAATTCTACTTCCAGCATTTTAAGAATTGTTCTGCTTCCCTTTTGAACATTTTCTACTTCTATTCTGCGTGCCAGTTTATTACCATCAATTTCATCAAAGTCACTTAAATTAATAACCTTGATCAACTCCTCCTGCTGATCATAATACTCTATTTTTTGAGCCAGCCAGAGATCTTTTCTGACCCACATCCTGCCATAACTGTAGTCAATATCAGGATCAATAATTTCTAGATGGAGTTCAATAATTTCTTCCTCTTCTTCAGTGATCTCTGCCCGATAATTATCAGTAAAATTTGCTCCACTAAAAATGCCTATATCATTATAGGTCAAATCTGAGCCGACAAAGCTGCCGTTTTTCTGACTGCCCGATATTTTCCTGACTCCTCCCAGAGTCGGTAGATATAGATACATATCTTCCTGATTACTGGCCCGGTCATCTAAAAGCAAAAAAGAGGTTCCTTTAATATCTGCCGGTTCAGTAAATTGCATTAAAGAACGGTCGGTTTCTCCTTCCAGTCGATAATTGTTAAGAGTTCTACTTCTCATGTCTCCGGAACTGCTGTAAAGCTCCATTTCCATCAGCATCTGATGACTTTCTGCCTGCCGGGAATCTTCCACCCTCTTTAAAACCTCCTCCCCATCCAGTTCTGCTGCCAGGCTGAGTGAGGTGCTTATAAACAATAAAGAAAGTAAGAAAATTAAAATTTTTTTAAGCATTTTTGACCTCCTTTAATCTGCCCTGATATTTTCCCAGAAAAAGTTGATGTGTTTATAAGTCGCCCGCTTTAATTCCTCAAAACTGTCCAGTTCAAAAAGCAGATAACGCATCCGGTAGTAAATCAAAGAACTGGCAAATTCATTGGCAATAAACTCTGGTTCTAAATCACTTTTTATTTTCTCCTGCCGCTGCAGACTGATAAAAAATTCAGTGACTCTTTCTATATTATTTTTCATTCGTCTCTGCAGTCTTTTTTTAACCACCGGATTATTATTTTCTTTAAGCATTATCTGTAAAAGTTTGACTTTCTTTTGATCCTGCATTTCTC
>JBKHFK010000093.1:0-6515 GCA_046540295.1 Halanaerobium sp. | reverse complement strand
CCAGCCTTCTGGCTATCACAGCTGTATTAAAGGCACCTCCACCTGCATATACTTTCTTCTCCTCAGGGTAATAGTCGGCTATATTATCTCCCACAGCAAATATATCATACTGCATAATTTTTCCTCCTTAACTAGCGGCTTTTTAAAATAAATTTTTACTTAACTTTTTTATTGAATTCTGTAAATTCCCTAATCGGCTTAATTTTTTCCACTATCGGTGGAATAATTACAAGTTGAATCACTATTCCAGGAATCCCGGCCAGAAATGCTCCCTTTATAAAAGGAATAAATGGGGGATTAAAATTAAAGATCGGTCCCACAGCAAACAGAGCCAGTCCGTAGACAAAACGCCCCAGAATCATAGCCGCGATCAGACTCAGATAAATATTTTTAGATTTATTTGAATATAGAAATCCAGCTATTAGACCAAATGCAGCCAGCTCAAAAGCCATCAAAAAAGTAATTGGGGGCATCACCGGGGGCATCGCAAAAAACATGGTACTAAATAATGGAGTAACAAATCCCACCAGAATACCATAAAAGGGACCAAGTATCAGTCCGGTTAAAAAAACTGGAATATGCATTGGAGAAATTAAATTACCAAGAGTCTGACTCCCCCACAAATTAATCACCCTCGGTAAAATAATGCCTAAAACTAATAAAAAACTTGCCCAGACCAGCTTCCTTGTTTTATTTCTCAAAATAATCACCCCAGCTAAAATATATTATTTAAACTCAATACTTTCAATTATACTTTCAATCAACTTTCTCTGCTGAATTCTGTTTTTCTCATCAATCTCAAAACTAAACTTTAAAAGCTGCTGCTGATTTTTCTGGCTAATAAAATATTCCAGTTTAAATTCCTCTTTCCCAATTATCTCCAGCTGATAGATATCCAGCTTCTTATCTTCAATAGTTCGCTTATCCACCTGATAACCGTTTTCTTCAGCCTCAATTGCAGCATAATTGAAATGTTTACGCGCTGTTTCCATAAAGTTTTTGGAACTTAAATCTTCTAAAAATATTTCTGCTTTAAGTGCTTTAGAACTCAGCCGATATCTAAACTCAACTTCTTTTTTTAAGGTATCCAGTTCTTTTAGATCCCATACTTCAGGGTAGGAAAATCTAATCTGATTATTTTCAAAATCACTGTAATCATTTTTTTCCGGCATGGTTAAGCTCTGATCGCTGCTTTCTTTATTATCTGCAGCAGTATTTTCAGACTCCTTCTCTGCAATATACTGCTTTAGGTATTCAATTCGACTCTCAGGAATGGGATGGGTCTGAGTAAATTCTAAAAGCTTAAAATTGCTGCTGTTTTCCTTAAAAATCTGCATCAGCTCTATCAGCCCCTGAGGATCATAGCCACTGCGCAGCATTAAATCTACTGCATAAATATCTGATTCCTGTTCCTGTTCTCTGGAATAACCATTTTGAATCAAATTTTGAGCCACACCGGTCATTGTCTGGTACTCATTATCTGTAAAATGATTAAAAAGTATATTTAATAGTGATAAACCTAAATTTCTCTCCAGATCCTCAGTTAAATGTTCTTCCACCGCATGACCCATCTCATGAGCAATTAATCCGGCCAGCTGGTCTTCGGTATTTAATTTCTGCAGCAGACCCTCAAAGAGCATAATATTACCATCACCAATATAATAGGCATTGATCAGCTGATCATCAATATGGTGTACTTTAAATTCTTCATTTTTAAATTTATCCTCAATAATATTTGCTTCCAGTTTATTTAAAGTCTCATATTCAAGACTGCCGGCTTTAAATTCTGTAATCCGGTACTCTTCCTCCAGATCCTTATATAATCGCTCAGCCACATCTTTTTCATAGTCAGAAAAAGCCGACACTGTTGTAACTGCAAGCAGACTGATTATAAAGACTGTCAAAATAACAGTAAATAATTTAGGGAGTTTTATTTTTAATCCTCTCATTTTAATCCTCCAAACTTTAGTGTTTTACTTATATATTAATTGTAATACTTTTTTAACAAAAATAAAACCCCCAATTTAGAATTATTTTGCTCACTAAATCAGGGGATTTTTTAAAATACTGCTATTTAAATATTCTATTTCTGAGCTAAAAACTTTTTTTCTTTTTCGATTACTCTTTTACTCTCCTCAAAAGCAGGGCCACCTTTTGTTGCATGAGAATTAACTGCTGCTTCCACAGACAGCTTTTCTTTTAATTTTAAAGCATCAACTTTGAGGTACTCTCCCAAAATTTCTTCCCATTCCTGCTGTATAAGCTGATCAAGTTCTTTTTCTTTTTTAGAAGCAAATAAAACCGCCTCTCCAACAATTTGATGGGCTCTGCGGAAAGGGATTCCCTTCTCAGCCAGAAAGTCAGCCAGCTCAGTTGCATTTAAAAATCCGGTAGCAGCAGCCTGCTGCATAGCTTCTTTTTTGACTGTCATGGTCGTTAACATTTCCGGATATAATTCTAAAATAACTTTTAAAGTCTCTACACTATCAAAAAGACCTTCTTTATCTTCCTGCAGATCCTTATTATAAGCAAGAGGCAGACCCTTAATTGTCAGCATCAGTTGATTTAAACTGCCGATCACTCTCCCGGCTTTTCCCCTCACCAGCTCTGCCAGGTCAGGGTTTTTCTTCTGCGGCATAATTGAGCTGCCGGTTGTATACTGGTCGGCAAGCTCTATAAATGAAAATTCCTTAGAATTCCACAAAATCACTTCTTCACTCAGGCGGCTTAAATGCAGCATCAGATTGGAAGCAACAGAGAGAAATTCTAAAACAAAATCTCGATCACTAACCCCATCCATTGAATTTTCGCAGGCTCTTTCAAAACCCAGCTCCTGAGCTGTAAAATCACGATCTAAGTTAAAAGAACTGCCGGCCAGAGCTCCAGAACCTAAAGGTGAGACATTAATTCGCTTTAAGGCATCCCCAAAGCGCTCATGGTCGCGCTTTAACTTAAAATAATAGGCCAGCAAATGGTGACCAAAGGTTAAAGCCTGTGCCCGCTGCAGATGGGTATAACCGGGCATTACAGTATCTGCATGTTTCTCTGCCAGTTCCAGCAGTACCTGCATAAAATTAAGAATCATTTTCCTTATCTGCTCGGTCTGGTCTCTGAGATAAAGCCTCAGATCAACTGCCACCTGATCATTCCGGCTGCGGCCTGTATGCAGTTTTCCTCCCAGTTTACCAATTTTAGCAGTCAGTCGGGCTTCAACCAGGCTGTGAATATCTTCCGCCTCATTGAAATCAAAGGCTCCAGTTTCTAGTTCAGCTTCGAGCTCTTTTTTTACTTCCTTTAAGCCTTCTATAATTTTTTCTACCTCAGCTGCAGTTAAAATCTCCTGTCTGCCCAGCATTTTAACATGAGCCAGACTGCCCTGAATGTCGTATTCCATTAAGTTAATATCAAAAGGAAGAGAGGCATTGAACTGATCCATCAGCTCAGATGTATTTCCCTCAAATCTTCCTCCCCATAATTTACTTTTTGCCATCTATTTCTCTTCTCTCTTTTTCTGATTTGCTACCTGCAGCGGCAGTGCCCAGAGATTAATAAAACCGGGTGCAGATTTATGGTCAAAATTATCACTTTCATCATAGGTTGCCAGTCCGTGGTCATATAATGAATACTCAGATTTTCTGCCGGCAAGTGTGCATTTTGCCTTATAGAGCTTAACTTTAACTGTACCGGTTACAGTTTCCTGAGACTTATCAACAAAGGCATCTAAAGCATCTCTTAAAGGTGAGAACCAGAGACCATTATAGGTTAATTCAGCGTATTTAGCTGCCATTTCTGCTTTATAATTTTTGGTATCCCGGTCCAGAGTTAAATCTTCCAGTGCTTTGTGAGCTGTAATCAAAATCTCGCCGGCCGGTGCTTCGTAAATTTCTCTCGATTTGATTCCAACCAGTCTGTCTTCTAACATATCGATTCTGCCGACTCCATATTCAGAACCAACTGCATTTAACTTTTCAACGAGATCAATCGGAGCCATTTTTTCACCATCAACTGCTACTGGAATTCCCTTTTCAAAATCAATTGTAATATATTTTGGCTGATCAGGAGTATCATCTACATCCTTTGTCCACTGATAGGCATCTGCAGGCGGCTCAGCCCAGGGGTCTTCGAGAACTCCACATTCAATACTGATTCCCCATAAGTTCTGATCTATACTGTAAGGGCTGTCCTTGGTTGCCTTAACCGGAATTCCATTGGCTTCAGCATATTCGATTTCTGCATCTCTGGAAACAAATTCCCAGTCTCTTAGAGGGGCGATGATTTCCATTTCTGGAGCCAGTGCTTTAAAGGAAACTTCAAAACGCACCTGATCATTACCCTTACCTGTACAGCCGTGAGCTAAAGCGTCCACTCCTTCTTTTTTGGCAATCTCAACCATTCTCTTGGAGATTAATGGGCGGGCCAGTGCTGTTGCCAGGGGATATTTTTCCTGATACATTGCATTAACCTTTAGTGCTGGATAAACATAATCGGTAATAAACTCTTCTCTAATATCATCAATATAAGCCTTAGATGCCCCGGTTGCCATTGCCTTTTCCTCAACTGCATCCCAGTCCTGAGGCTGTCCTAAATGAGCGGTATAAGTAATGATTTCTGCATCATACTTATCCTGCAGCCACTTAATCGCCACTGAAGTATCAAGTCCACCTGAATATGCCAACAAAATTTTCTTAATTTCTTTTTTAGCCATTTTAAAAATTCCTCCTTAGATTTTCTGCTCTCTCTTCAATCCTCAACAAATCAGACCAACAATTTTCTAAAATATATTTTCAGCAAAAAAACTGCTAAAAACTACAAAAACCCGCCTCCATATAATAGAGACAGGTTATATCCGTGGTACCACTCTGCTTGATAAAATAATTATCCACTTTAAGCTAATTTAACGCAGTTCTACGTTTTTTCCTACTTGAGTTCAGAAAAAAACCTCACAGATGCGCTTCAGAATCAAGTTTTGCTCGAGCTCTCACCATCCTCGATTCGCTGATCTCACTAAAATTCTTACTCTTCTGTTCACAGGTTTAGTTTTGTTTATTTTTTTGTATTATATAGTATTTATTTGCCGATTGCAAGAGTTTTACATATATATTTTTTGTACCGGGTACAAAACGGCCGTTTTGTACCCGGTTATAGTGAATTTTTTAACATAATATAATCTTTAGCACTGTGCTTGGTATTTGAAAGTTTTATAGCAATTTGGTAAGAATAATTACTATTACCATTGTTTCTGGTAATATTTTCTGATATACTTATTATAGATTGAATTTTAATTATTCAAAATTTCTTTAGGAGGTAATATAATGATTAAAGTTGGAAAAGAAGCACCTGATTTTAAAGGACAGGCTTATCACAAAGGCGAATTTAAAGAAGTTTCATTGTCTGATTATGATGGTAAATGGAGAGTGGTTTGCTTTTATCCTGGCGATTTCACCTTCGTCTGACCTACTGAACTGTCGGCAGTTGCCGTCAAGTATGATGAATTGCAGGATCTAGGCGTAGAAGTTATTGCAGTCAGCACAAACAGTCATTTCAGCCATAAAATCTGGGATGAAACTGAACTATCTAAAATGGTAGAGGGTGGTATTCCTTACCCAATGGTTGCTGATACAGCAGGTAAGATTGGCCGTAAATTTGGAGTTTATGATGAAGATGCTGGGGTAGATGTTCGCGGTAGATTTATTATTGATCCTGATGGCGTTTTACAGGCAATGGAAGTATTAACTCCTCCTGTAGGTAGAAATGTAGAAGAACTTATCAGACAGGTTCAGGCCTTCCAGTTAGTAAGAGAAACCGGGGGTAAAGAAGTAACACCATCCGGCTGGAGACCAGGTAAACCTACTTTAAAACCAGGACCTGATGCAGTTGGTAAGATCTATGAGCAGTGGACACCTGATAATGCTTTTAATGAATAATTAAATTCTAAAACAAAATTATCTAAACAATAAAAGCTGACAGTTAGACGGTGTTTAAAGGCCGCTGCTGTCAGCTTCTTACTTTTAAAATAAATTCAAAGTTCATTATTTAGAAATCTTTTAAGAACCTATCATTTCTCTCATCTTTAAGAATTCAAAAATACTAAATTTGACTGAGAAAAAATAATCTGAGATTTCTCGAGTTGTCTTTCCCTGAGCAAATTCTTTTAAATCTCTGCGGAAAGCATAAATTTCGTCCAGATGTTCCAGCAAAATATCAAGAATTCTCCCCTGAAAATGCTGATTCCGCTCACTGCTGACTATTTCCACACATTTTTCTCTACTAAAAGCATCTTTATAGACTCTTTTGGAAGAAAGAGCATCAAAAACATCTGCCAGAGCTACAATTCTGGCTTCAACTGGAATTTCTTTTCCCTTAATTCCCTGAGGATAACCGCTGCCGTCCCATTTTTCATGATGAAAATAGGCAATATTATAGGCCATATTTAAAACTTCTGTATGGGAGCCAGCCAAAATTTTAGCTCCTATTTCTGGATGCTTCTGCATCACTTCATATTCCTCAGCGGTTAA
>JBKHFK010000092.1:0-6550 GCA_046540295.1 Halanaerobium sp. | reverse complement strand
TCATGATCTAAAATATCTCTAATTGTCTGCACCTGAGGCAGAATCAACCTTCCTTTGGGAGCAGCACTGTCAATTGGAGTCACCAGGACTGCCACCTCTCCCGGCTCAATTAAATCCCCCATAATAGTGTTTCTGCTGTGATCACGGGGCATCTTTTCTCCAATCTCTTCTCTGATCAAATCAATATTGATTTCGGCTTCTGCACTGACTTTTAAAAATTCAAGCTTCTGCTTTTTAAAAAATTTATCCAGTTCTTTTAAAGTTGAAGCCTGAACTTCATTCTCTTCTTCCAGCAGTTCAACCTTGTTCAGAACTGTGATAAAGGGGATTTCTCTTTTTTTAAATTCCTGAATCAATTCAACTTCAAACTCTCCTGCTCCCTGCAGAGCTGAAATCACAAGCAGGGCCAGATCAGTTTTGCGCATAATTTCCTTAGTTTTTTTAATCCGCATTTCTCCCAGTTCACCCTGATCATCAATACCTGCTGTATCAATCATCATCACCGGACCAACCGGCAGCAGCTCCATTGCTTTATAAACCGGATCAGTAGTTGTTCCCGGCTGGCTGGAAACAAGAGCCAGATTTTGGTTTGTCAGTTTATTAATTAAAGAAGATTTTCCCACATTGCGCCTGCCAAAAACTGCAATATGCGGCCGATCTCCCTTTGCTGTAGAATTCATAGTTTCACTTCCTTTTTCTAAAGATATAAATCGTGCTTGCCGTTTGAGATTGCTTCAAGTTTATCCGAAATATTTTCAGCCAGTTTTGGTCTGTCCTTTTCCAGCCTCTCCATCAGTTCACTTAAACATTCTTTACCATATCTGCGGCTTTCTTCAGTTCCATAATCTTCTAGATATTCCTTAAAAGTTAACATTGCATTAGGTCGGCAGAACTCCTGGATTTTACCCGGTTTGGCCAGATCCATAAAATCTTTTCCTGTCCGGCCGAGGCGGTAGCAGGCTGTGCAGAAACTCGGGATATAGCCGTCCTTTGCAATTCCAGAAATAATTTCATCAATTGGACGCAGATCGTGGAGTGAAAACTGGGCCAGCTCCTCCTTATTATTTTCCTTTTTCTCATAGCCGCCGGGAGTGGTACGGGAACCGGCTGAAATCTGCGAAACACCGTGCTCAAATAATTCATTGCGCATCTCTGTACTCTCCCTGGTCGATAAAATCATACCGGTATAGGGAACAGCCAGTCGTAAAACTGCCACCAGTTTACGAAAATCTGCATCAGAAACCGGATAGGGAACTTCATCTAAAGGAGTCCCTAAAGCCGGATTGAGCCGCGGTACCGAAACTGTGTGAGGTCCAACTCCATATTTTTGATCCAGGTATTCAGCATGTAAGAGCATTCCAATCACATCAAACTTATAATCATAAAGTCCAAATAAGGCTCCAATTCCTACATCATCAATTCCCGCCTCCTGAGCTCTATCCATTACCGAAAGCCGCCACTCATAATTGCTTTTCGGTCCTGAAGGGTGGAGTTTTGAGTACTGTTTGCGGTTATAGGTTTCCTGAAAACAGGTATAGGTACCAATCTCAGACTCTTTTAGTTTCTTAAAATCATCGGTACTCAAAGGAGCAATCTCAGCATTGATCCTCCTAATCTCGCCTCCATTTTCAGTTTTAACATCATAGGCTGTTTTAATACTTTCTACAACATAATCTAAATCAGTCACCGGAGCCTCACCGGTTAAAACCAGAAGCCGCTTGTGCCCCTCACGCTCTAGGGCCTCAACTTCACTGCGAATTTCCTGCTGAGTCAACTTTTTGCGGTCAATCTGGTGATTATCTTTGCGAAAACCACAGTAAAGACAGTTATTAACACACTGATTGGCAAAATATAAGGGGGCAAAAATAACCAGCCGCTTTCCGTAAATTTCTTCCTTAACCCTGCGGGCAGCTTCCAGAAAACGATCAATCAATGACTCTTCTTCTACCTGCAGTAAAGTTGCTGCTTCAACAGGTGTGATTCCATTTAACTCTAAAGCCTTCTCAACAATTCTATTTACTTCCTCCTGACTCGGTTCTTTTGCCTCAGCCAGAATAGCTTCAATCTTCTCATCAGTTATATAGTCACAGACCTCTGTCCGATAATCTTCACCAAATTCTTCCTTAAAATAATTAATAATAAACTCCTCCTTAAATGTACATATACCGTGTACCACTCGCTTTGTCTCAAAAAATATCAACTAAATCCTTTTCTAGACATAAAAACTTATAATTCGACAGGTTCACGGTACCTGTACGTTAGTTAATGCAGATTTTAAATTAACTCCAGGCAGATTGCCCAGCTGACCTGTCATTGCTCCAATCTGATCCGGTGTTCCCTCTACTATCAGAGAAATCATTGATAAACCATGTTCGGCTGAGGGAATTCCCATCCTGCCGATAATACAGTCTGCATTATTACTTAAAATTTTATTAATCCGCTCACTTACCTTTTCTCTCTTTTCTACAACTACTGCCACAGAACCAATTCGTTTTTTCATTTTCCTGCCTCCAATGATTGTGATTTATTTCTTTAGTACCGGGTACAAGACGACCGTTTTGTACCCGGTACTAAAATTTTGACATAGAAAGACCCCTCCCCTGATTCTCAGAAAATTATCCTTAAATTCAGGCAGTGCTAAAATATAATCTCCTTTCAGACAGGTCGCCCCGGCTGATCAGATTATTAACTTTGATTTTTATTATAACTTATTTTTAGAGTTTGTTCAAGTTTTCACTTTAATTTTGTAGTCTGTTTTACATTATTTTAAGTTTAGAGGCTGATGTATACTATAATCCCCGGATATAAAGCCTAATCAACTTTAGCAGCCAAATTGCTTTCTTGCTTTTTGACTTAAAATATAGTAAAATTGAGTAGGAACACTTTATGCTAAAAAAAATATATGCTGAAGTGTTAAAGTATTAAAGTAATAAATTTTTATTAAAAGAAGGGAGAAGAGATAATTTATGTTGAAAAAGAAAAATATTTTAGTTGTGTTAACTGCCGTATTTGTATTTAGTCTTTTAATCAGCGGAATGGCTTCCGCGCAGAGTACCTACCTCTCACTTGCTACTGGAGGTACCTCAGGTACCTACTATCCAATAGGTGGTGCAATTGCCAAGGTATTAAATGAAAACGTTGAGGGGATGAATGCTTCTGCTCAATCAACCGGAGCTTCTGTGACCAATGCCCGCCTGATCTATAATCAGGAAGTAGAATTAGCAATTTTGCAGAATGATATTGCCAGTTATGCAGTTGAGGGCGAAAATCAATTTTCAGATAACCAGGTTGAAAATATGAGTGGTATTGCCTCATTATATCCAGAGGTTATTCAGATTATTGTCCGCAGTGATGCAGATATAGAAACTGTTGAAGACCTGAAAGGTAAAAGTGTAGCTGTTGGTGCTCCTGGTAGTGGTGCTGAAGCAAATGCCAGCCAGATTTTAGAGTTTTTTGGTCTGACTTATGATGATATTGATGAAGATTATTTATCATTTGGAGAAGCTGCCAGCAGACTTAAAGATAGACAGATTGATGCTGCATTTTTAACAGCCGGTATTCCTACTGCAGCTGTAATGGATGTAGCTTCAACTCAGGAAGTTTCTTTAATCAACTTTAGTGATGAGGATCTCGAAGCGCTGAATGAAGAATATCCATATTTAACCGGAATTACAGTACCTTCTGGAACCTATAATGGTTTGGACGATGATGTCCAGACAGTTGCTCTTCAGGCAATTTTAGTTGCAGAATCCAGTCTGAGTGAAGAAGTAGTCTATAATATTACTAAGGCAATTTTTGAAAATCAGGACACTTTAATTTCAGCACATGATAGAGCTAAAGATATCACCTT
Source organism: Halanaerobium sp. (assembly GCA_046540295.1). Taxonomy (GTDB): domain Bacteria; phylum Bacillota; class Halanaerobiia; order Halanaerobiales; family Halanaerobiaceae; genus Halanaerobium. The sequence goes on along the minus strand of JBKHFK010000092.1, from coordinate 2,700 downwards.
AGAAGACGCTCAGTCCGGTATGACAGTTGATCTCCATCCCGGAGCTCAGAAGTATTATGATGAAGTTGATTAATAAAATTTTAGACCAGCTTTAAATTATATTAATTGAAAATATTTCAAAATAAATCTAATGATATTTTAGATTAATATTAAGCCTCTAAAATTTATTTATAAGGAGGAAAACCGGGTATTGAAAAATACCCGGCTCTCATTTATTATGTTAAAAAATAAAAGTTTTAAATTTTTTTTGCTTATAATTTTATTAATAATAATATTTTCACTCTTTGTTTTTAAAATTAATACTCTCCAAATTATTGATTACAGAAATGAAAAAGTTATCTGGGAAGAAAAAATAAATAATGGTGACAGCTTTAAGATCAAATATCTTCATTCTGTTGCTAAAACTCCTGTAATTGAATTCTTTGAAATCAAAGATGGAAAAATATTGTTAACTGGAACAGAATATCAGTCTTATGGAGCGGGTCTCCCAACATCAACTGTAGAGGGAGATTATATAATAAAAGATAACAAGTTTATTATTGAAAATATTGATCAGTTTCTGCCTGAAATCATGCTCAGAGTCAGTGATTATGCAGAACATCAATTTACTTTTGGAGAGCAGAATTATAAATTATTTGAAGCTGTAAATACAGAAACTCTGCTCCAGATCAAAACAGAAAAAATTAGCTATTTTTTATTTATCTTAAGGAGGTTTCAAAATGGTTGAAAAAGAACACTTAAAAGAAGATGAATTATTAAAAAAGTATGATCCAACAACAGATTACAGACATTATACCGGACTGGCAGCAATTATTGTTTCTGCAATTGCAATTGTTTTATCATTCTTCCATTTATATACTGCCGGTTTTGGGGTGCTGCTGGCTTTAAAACAGCGGGCAATTCACCTGGGCTTTATTTTTACTCTTATTTTTCTGCTCTATCCTGCTTTAAAAGATAAAAAGGGAAATAAGTTGATTCTTGGAATCGATCTGATTCTGGCTCTAGGAAGCATTGCTATTTCTTCCTATATTGTACTCAACTATGAAACATTAGTCCACAGAGCTGGAATGTATACTCAGCTTGATCAGTTTATGGCGATACTGGCCATTATTATTGTTCTGGAAGGAACCCGCCGGGCTTTAGGACCTGAATTACCGGTTATTGCAGTTCTCTTTTTACTCTATGCCCATTACGGACAGCAGATGCCGGGAATGTTGGCTCACCGCGGTTATTCCTGGTCCAGAATTGCAAACCATATGTATTTTACCACTGAAGGAATTTTTGGAATACCACTTGGAGTATCTGCAACTTACATTTTCCTGTTTTTACTCCTCGGGGCCTTTGCCAAAAGAACCGGCCTGGGCGATTTATTTATTGACCTTGCTCTGGCCCTTACTGGTAGAACTACTGGTGGACCGGCTAAAGCAGCTGTTGTTTCCAGTGGTTTGATGGGATCTATCTCCGGTAGTTCAGTAGCCAATACAGTAACCACCGGATCTTTTACCATTCCCTTAATGAAAAGAGTTGGCTATAATTCGCAGTTTGCTGCTGCAGTTGAAGCTTCTGCTTCTACAGGAGGACAGATAATGCCTCCAATTATGGGTGCAGCCGCTTTTATAATGGCCGAATTTATTGGTGTCCCCTATGTTGAAATTGCCAAAGCAGCTATCTTACCAGCAATACTTTATTACATAACTGTTGGTTTAATGGTTCACTTTGAGGCCAAAAAACAGGGACTGCAGGGAATGACTGATGATTTAATTCCTAAGTTTTTAACTGTTTTGAAAACAAGAGGCCATATGATAGCTCCACTGATCATTATCTTCTATTATTTATTTAGGGGATATACACCTTTAAGAGCAGCTTTTTTAGGTATTTTAGTTTCTTTTGCTCTGAGTTTTCTCAAAGAAGATACCCGTATGAATTTACAGGATCTGCTCGACACTCTTAGAGAAGGTGCAATTTCTGCCCTGGGTGTTGCCGCAGCCTGTGCTGCAGTTGGATTTATAGTTGGGGTTACAACCCTGACCGGTCTTGGACTTAAATTTACCAGTCTGACTGTTGCTCTCTCACAGGGGAATTTATTCCTGGCTCTCTTTTTCACTATGGTTGCCTGTACTATTTTAGGAACTGGTTTACCGACAACCGCTACTTATATTGTTTTAGCTACAATGGCTGCTCCTGCTTTAACTGAACTGGGAGTCCCGATTCTGGCTGCACACTTATTTGTACTTTACTTTGGAGTTGTAGCTGACCTGACACCTCCAGCAGCTCTGGCTGCCTATGCAGGTGCAGGAATAGCCGGTTCAAATCCACTTAAGACTGGATTAACAGCTGTAAAACTGGCTATTGCAGGTTTTGTTGTCCCCTTTGTTTTTGCTTATTCACCCGCACTGCTTTTAATTGATACTACAGCAGTTCAGGTAATTTTAATTACAGGAAGTTCGATTTTAGGAGTATTTTCTCTGGCAGCAGCAGTTTTAGGTTATTTAAACCGCAAAACTACTATTATAGAAAGATTTCTTCTGCTGGGCAGTTCTCTGGCTTTATTATTTCCCGGCTGGCAGTCAGACATTCTGGGAATTTTACTCTTAGGAACTGTCTTATATCTACAGTTCAAAAATAAGGAAGAATATGAAGCTGCAGCAGCTTAGGCTAAAATAGTTTACCAGCCAAAAGAAAATTAAACCAAATAAAATA
>JBKHFK010000091.1:0-6657 GCA_046540295.1 Halanaerobium sp. | reverse complement strand
CCCATTCCCTTCATTCCTGGACCTCGTTGAGCAGAAACAAAATTGGCTCCTATAGCAACTGCTGCTAATATAATTAAAGTAATTATTAAATTTCTCTTCATATATTTATCCTCCTTTGAGCTTAAAGCAACTCTTAATATACCCCCATTGGGTATCTTAAACATAGTATAGCACTCAGAATTAATCCTGTCAAGGTTTATATCGTAATTGTTAAATATTAAACTCTACTATTTCTGCTCATTTGCACTTAAACCCAGTTTTTTATTAATTTAAGAACCTAAAATAAAGAAAGCTGTTCGGACAGCCTAAATTCACTATCAAAACAGCCTTTTATTCAAGTTTAATTTATTTAAAATTTTTCTGCCAGTTTATCCGCTAAGCTGAGCAGCTCATCTTTCTGCTGTAATCCTTCAATGAATCTATCTGGGATTCCGGGAAAACCGACCTGAGCTCCGATTAAGGCACCGGTCAGCATTGTTCTCACCTGATTCTGGCCGCCTCCATTAAGGGCATTAAGCACTCCTGCTTCAAAATCATATTTAAATCTAGCCGAAAGATAATAAACTGCAGGCAGCATATGATAAATTGCACAGGGCATTCCGTAAACAATTGAGGCCTTCCAGGCAGGCTCAATTACTATATCCTGATCCTCAGCTGCTCGAGCCATATATGAAGGTGAGAGCAGTCCATCAGGAGAGGCAAAGATTCCTTCACCATAAAGGTCAGACTCTTTGACCATGTTATCTGCCACAGGTGGATTTAAATTATCAGAAGTTACCTTATGGAAAGGTAATTCACCTTCTTCTACAGCCTGCATAAGTTTTGCAGATATTTTCGGATCCAATTTTTCTCCCCTGACCAGTAGAGCAAGCACTGAACTATAGGCAACCGTTAAAGAACCGATCAAATTATCTGACTGGGTTAACGCTGTATTGTCAGTTATATTCAAACTTAAGGCCTCCAGGTCCTCTGCATAGAAAATTGCCTGAGCAATATTTCTTTCAATTGCCTCAGTTGTATCAGCATTACCTGCAGCCTGATCCCAGGGCAGCTCATTTTTAACCCTTGCCCGCCAGAGATGCCGCATCGACTGACTTGTATATCCTCCCGGGCCAGCCATCGCCTTCCCGGAGATTTTAGGCAAAAAATCCTCGTCCATAATTTTACAGAAAGCAGCCTGATCATAGCCATTGTTTTCAATTAAATGTTCAGTCATCATTTTAAGTAAAATACCAGCCTGAGATATTTCTCCAGCTCTAAGCCCACCATGATATCTATCAGCCTTAGGTTCAGTATAATCATCGATCCAGTCACCATATTCTTTTCGCATATCTTCCAGATCATAATACCAGTGGGGTCCAACCCCAAGAGCTTCTCCGATAAAAGCACCCATCAAAGCACCTTTTGCTCTTTCTTTTTTACTGATCATAATTATAACATCCCCCTCAAATCTACCTAAAATCCAGCTTAAAAATTTATTCTACTATTTTGTTTTCTTTGATAAGTTTCTGCTTCAAATTATATAATTCATCTGAAAGGTCTACTTTCATTATATGAGGATTGATTAATCTTTTATATTCTGCACTCAGACTCTCTTTTTCTTTTTCAGCATATTTTTTAATCTCAGCTACTGACGGAGAATCATAAACTAACTTACCATTTTCAAAAATCGGCTCCATCATATCTCTAAGTCCATAATTGCCTTTTTTAAGGGTAGTAGTTTTCCAGGTATCTCTGGCATCAAATAAAACTAAATCTCTGTCTGCACTAATTTTTTCATCTTTTAAAGCAATCAAATCTGCTCTAATTTCTCCAGATTTTTTATCATAGATTCTGATTAACTTTTTGTTCCCGGGATCGGTCATCTTTTCAATATTATCAGAAAGCTTAATTTTGGGCTGGCCATTATATTCACTCATCTTATAAACTGCCCCAAAGGCAGGACAGTCATAGGAAGTAATTAATTTTGTGCCAACACCATAAAGATCAATCTCAGCTCCCTGCAGGTTAAGAGAAGTTATAATATTTTCATCAAGATTATTGGAAGCAACTATCACCGCATCTTCCAGACCTGCCTGATCAAGCATTTTTCTAGCCTCTTTAGACAGGTAGGCTAAATCTCCACTGTCCAGTCTAATGCCAAATAGATCTGAATCGATTCCTTTCTCCTTCATTTCTTTAAAAACCTTAATTGCATTCGGCACCCCTGACTTTAAAGTGTCATAGGTATCAACCAGTAATATAGCACTATTGGGAAAATTATCAGCATAAGTTCGAAAAGCTTCCAGTTCACTCTCAAAACTCATTACCCAGCTGTGGGCATGAGTTCCGCTGACTTTAACTCCAAATTTTTTACCGGTTAAGACATTGGAAGTCCCTGAGCAGCCGCCGATAACTGCAGCCCTGGCTCCATATACTCCAGCATCCGGGCCATGAGCCCGCCGAAGACCGAATTCGAGTACGTTTTTACCCCGGGCAGCTTCTTTAATTCTGGCTGCCTTTGTTGCAATTAAAGCCTGGTGATTGATAAAGTTTAAAAGCGGAGTTTCTAATAACTGAGCCTGTAAAATAGGGGCTTCTACCTTAAGCAGCGGTTCTTTTGGAAAAACCACACTGCCTTCCGGTACTGAATAAATATCACCTGTAAATTGAAAATCTTTTAGATAATCCAAAAATCTTTCTTTAAATCCCTGACTCCTTAAATATTCAATATCGTCCTCTTTAAACTCTAAATTCTCTACAAATTCAATGATCTGTTCTAAACCAGCAAAAACAGCATAACCATTACCACTGGGATTATCTCTGTAAAAAAGATCAAATACTGCCTTTTCTTTTTTCCCTTTTTCACAGTAACCCTGGGCCATAGTCAGCTGATAAAAATCTGTTAAAAGGCTTAAATCTCTCATTCTAATATACACCAACCTTATCTTATTATTTACTATTATAAAATTTTAACATTTTAAGGTGGATTAAATCCAGTCATTCCGTTTAAAGAGCCAGTATTCAATTCCAATAATCACCAGCATTAAAACTGAAAAAACCCCAAAAGCCGCATTGCTCTCAGTCCCGGGCATCCCACCAATATTAATTCCAAATAAGCCTGTTAAAAAGACGCCATTTAAATCCTCCTCAAACTTTTTTAAAAAGTTCCTCCATTCCAACCCCACATTGAACCTGGAACATCTGCAAATTCTATATAAACTCTATTTTTATTAATTCCAAGTTCTTTTTCCGCAAAACTGCAGATAATTTGAGAAAGTTCTTCGGTCATTGACTCTTTTAAACCAATACTTTTGACCTCAATAAAAGCAGTTTTTTCTGTGCTGCCGCCAAAAGTCATTTTAACTTCCGCTTCTAAAGCTGTCATAATATAAGATTCCGGTTTTCCAAGCTTTTCTGCCATTTGAGCAGATAATTTTTTTAAGAGTTTTTCCTTTTTTTCTACTTTCTGATTGGTCTGTACTTTAATATAAGGCATTAAAACCACTCCTCTTAATTTAGTATTTTAATAAAATTTATTCTTAAAGATTAAATTACAGGATCCCCCACCAGGGTAAAAATTGATCCAGAATATAGGCCAGTCCTGTTGAAAGGAAAAGCCCCAAAACTGCAATAATCAAACCGTGTTTAAACATAGTTTTTAAATTAACACCATAGCCAGCACTTACTGCAAGACAGCCATTACCTGAAGCAATAGCAAAAGACAGGTTAACAGAGACAGTCAAAAGCAAGATAATAGGAACCGGATTTAAACCCTGAGAAATAAATAGCTGAATTATTATAGGCAGCAGTAGGGCTGCAGATGCTGTATTTGTCGATATATTAGTTAGTAAAACAGTTACAGCACCAAATATCAAAAATGTAATAATACCATGTCCATCTGCAAAATTAGTAAGGTTAGTGCCGACAATTTCTCCCAGGCCGGAAAACTCCAAAACTTTTGCCAGAGCTAAAGCACTCGGCCAGACTATCATTACTGTTATCGGAAAGTGCCCCATACTTTTTATTGATAATACATTTTCCTCTTCTTCTGTTGGTATAAAAAACAGCAAAAAAGCAAGACTAAAGAAAACAAAAGCTGGATCCAAAAATGGTAAAAATTTAGAATACAGGGGCTCTAAAAAAGCCGAAGCAACTGCCAGCACAAAAACTAGAGCGGAATATATTTCACCTTTTTTCATTTTACCCATTTTATTCAATTCTTTTTGATAAATTTCTTTTGATCCAGGCAGCTTAACATCTTCACTCTGGAGAATATGACTGATATAAAAACCAATAAATGGTATAAATAAAAGAGTAAAAGGAAGCATCCTTATTGTCCATTCATAAAAATATATTTTTCTTCCCACTGCCTCAGTTAAAAATTCGTAGATTAAAAGATTCTGACCTCCACCCAGTGGTGTAGGTAAACTCCCAATAGAAGCTCCCCAGGCAATTGCAAGCAGAATGTTGGTGGCAGCTTTATTATTCCACCTTTTAGTATTTGAGTCATAACCCAAATAGTGAAGCAGTGTAACAGCTACCGGGACAAATACTGCTGCAGTTACAGTATCAGCAATAATTGAACTTAATAAAGCAGAAATTAAAAACCAGGCCCAGATTTGTTTGCGGGCACTATTACCAAAAAATGATAATATTTTAAGTGATAATCTTCTTGCAATTCCCCACCTCTGCCAGGCTGCCCCCATTGCACAGCTGCCTGCAATAAGAAATACTATTCTGTGGCTGAATACTCGAACTATCTCTTCAACCGGTGCAATTGGAATAAATGTTGTAACAAAAATTGGAACCAGGGCAGTGATTGCAACTGCAATATGACCACTTGTCCACCAGAAAGCCATCCAGATTAAAATACCTAAACCTCCTCTTGCCTGCCAGTCAAGTCCGGGAATTGGCAGCAAAAATAAAAACAGAAAAATTAAGGGGCCAAAAAGTATATATTTTATACTGTCAGTATTTACACCAAAATTATCTACTAAAAATCTCCCATTATCATTTATTTTCTCTTCTTCCAGATGATTCTTCTCTTCATTCATCCTGCTCATACACCTTTCTCTTAATAAAATTTTGAATTTATCTGCTTAAGTTCCTTACTATGCCGTATTTTCTCAAAACAATTAAATCAGCATCAATTCTGCCAGCATAATTTCTTTTTCTGTTCTCATCAACATTCACCTCAAATAATTTTTTATCTAATTAATTATTTAAACAAAGATGATAAAAGTCCTCTATTTTACTCTTATTTTACATGATAAATTTCTCATCAAATTTTAATTTGTATAGTCCGGATTATTGATGTAAAATTATATTAGAAACAGATAATTTCATAAAGGAGGAATAATTTATGCACCGTACAAAAACATTTTTATTAATGTTTACCTTAATAATTGTATTTATGTTTTTTGGAGGAATGATCGCCGGTGAAAATGGAGTTATAATGGCTTTTGTTTTTGCACTGGCAATTAACTTTATCAGCTACTGGAACAGTGACAAACTGGCTATTAAGATGACTAAATCTCAACCACTAAGTGAGTCAGAGGCACCGGAAATTTACAGGATAGTCAGAAAACTGAGCAAAAATGCTGAACTACCTATGCCAAAAATTTATTTGACACCTTCAAATCAGCCAAATGCTTTTGCCACAGGTAGAAATCCTGAACATGCAGCTGTTGCAGTAACTAAGGGTTTAATTAATCTTTTAAATGAAGATGAATTGGAAGGGGTAATTGCACATGAATTAGCTCATGTTAAAAATAGAGATACCTTAATCAGCACCATGGCAGCAGTAATGGCAGGGGCTTTAGCCTTTTTAGCCAGAATGGGAAGATTCAGAATGCTTTTTGGCGGCCGCCGCAGAAATGGTGGTGGAGCTGGTGCTTTACTGCAGCTGGTTGCAATTATTTTTGCACCTTTAGCAGCCATTTTGATTAAAATGGCAATTTCTCGATCTAGAGAATATATTGCTGATGAAACCGGAGGCAGGATTTCTGGTAACCCGGAAGGCCTGGCCAGTGCTTTAGAAAAAATGCAGCGCTACAGTCAGGGCGGACAGAAAATGCAGGTAAATGAGGCAGCAGCCCATATGTTTATTTTAAATCCACTTTCCAGAGAGGGTATGGCCAAATTATTTAGCTCTCACCCACCTACAGAAGAAAGAATAAAAAGACTGCGCCAGGCTAAATAAAACCTAAGACAACCTTATAATAAATTGTTTAACAGCCGGAAGTTCTCTATACAATTAGAAAACTACCGGCTTTTTTATTATTTTCATACCTTGAGATTAAGTAAAATAATTAAAGGAATTATATCTAAGCTGCAGGCAGTCAGTCCAATAATATATGTAAACTGAAATACAATTAACTTATAAATCCAATAATCTCTTGACAATTTTATGTATATCATTTATTATATATATAGAACTTAATAGTAATTATTACTATTAATAATAATTCAACAGGAGGAATTAATAATGAAAGATTACAAAAAAATGAACACTTATTTATCAAACTTAGCAGTTTTAAACACAAAATTACACAATTTACACTGGAATGTTGAGGGTAAGCAGTTTATGCAGGTTCACAACTTTACTGAAGATCTTTATAATGATTTCTTTGAAAAATATGATGAAGTTGCAGAAATCATGAAGATGAAAGGTGT
>JBKHFK010000090.1:0-6743 GCA_046540295.1 Halanaerobium sp. | reverse complement strand
AAATCGAGTAGGAGGAAAATAATTAATTTATTTTCCGTCCTCTCACACCACCACAGCATACCGTTCGGTACTGGGCGGTTCATTAAGAATTAATTACTTGTGCATATCTTTCCGTAAAACTAAAGTATCCCAGTTTCTTGAGGAACTGGTTAGTAAAGGTTCTTGCAAGTATTGGGCTATTGGATATTCTCCAGTAGCCTTTTCTTGTGTTAGCATATTCCCAGGCTTTAGCTTCTTTAATACCCAGTTTCCTGAGCATTCTAAAGCGAGTTCTGACTCTTTTCCACCGTTTCCAGTAGCACATTCTTATTCTTCGTCTTGCCCACTGGTCAAGAGCTCTCATCTTACTTTTCATGTCAGCTATTTTATAATAACTGACCCAGCCTGTGATTGTCTGCTTTAATTTCTTAAAACGATATTTCATTGTCCAGGGCTTACTTCTTGATGTGAGTTCTTTTATCTTTGCTTTAATTTTCTTGATTGATTTTGGGTGGACTCTAACTCTTACTTCACCTTTCCTCCGATAAAATGAAAACCCTAAGAATTTCCTTCTCCAGGGTCTGCCGACTGCACTTTTTGTTTCATTGACTTTAAGTTTTAGTTTCTTTTCAATGAATACCGTCAAACTATCCATAACTCTTTTGGCCGCTTTCCTACTTCTAACATAGATCTGACTATCATCAGCATAGCGACAGAATTTATGATTGCGTTTCTCCAGTTCTTTGTCCAGTTCATCCAGCATTATGTTACTAAGTAACGGACTTAAAGGCCCGCCCTGTGGACAACCTTCATCTGTTTTCTTAATTAAACCATCAATCATTACTCCAGAGTTAAGATAAGCTCTTATTAATTTCAGCACCCTTTTATCCTGCACTTTCCTGGCTACTAAGGACATTAGTTTATCATGTTGAACAGTATCAAAATACTTTTCAAGGTCGATATCGACCACCCATGTATAACCATCATTTATATATTCTTTAGCTTTATTTACTGCCTGATGTGCATTCCTTCCAGGTCTGAACCCGTAGCTGTATTCTGAAAACACTGGGTCAAATATTGGTGTCAGCTGTTGTGTAATTGCCTGCTGTATCATTCTATCTGTTACTGTTGGAATACCAAGTAGTCTTACTCCACCACCAGGTTTAGGTATTTCTACCCTTCTTACTGCCTGTGGTTTGTAGTTACCTTCCAGTACATCTTTCAGAAGTTGGCTGCCATTTCTTTCAAGGTGGGGTAGAAGTTCATCTACACTCATTCCATCAATTCCATGACTGCCTTTGTTCTTAACGACTCTTTTATATGCCCTATTCAGGTTTGGAGCGGCCAGAATTTTCTCCATCAGATTTCTGGAGTCTGCATTTTCACCGTTTCTTACATTCGGCAACGCCGCAGAAACACTCTGCACTCTCCCATTACTTCCAGCTTCCAGCCTTTTCTCCTGAGAGCAGCCTTCATATGAAGTTGTCTGCTTTCTATGTGTTTCCGTCGAGTTGTTCAAATCTAAGAAACCTCCTAATGTTTCATCCTTCAATTGATGTATATATCCACCAATCTACTATGACTTCTGCTGCATTCTGACAGTTCAGCTCTTACATTACTGCAGAGTTTATTGCTTAGAAATTCATCACCACAATTTACTGTCAGACCTTCCCTGGTTAAGAATATTTACTTTCACTTCATCTATCTGCTGTATTTACACTTCCTGTCTTGAATAGTTTTGGGCTTTGTTTTGTGTTGCAAACTTACCCACAGGATTGTGCCTTCTATACAGTTCGTGTCCCTCAGACCAAAGCTTTGCTTCCAACTTCCTTCAGATTCCATCTCGCGATGGACACCCTTGTCTTCAGCTAGTGGTTGGCACTATTAACCCCCACATCAGACTTGCACTGATTAGCTAATATTCATGCCAGGCAAACAACAAAATAAATCCGCTACTAAGAAAAGCAGCGGATTATTTACCAGGAAGTAGCCATTATTACCTCTGTTCTCTTATAGCTTTAAACTATCCAATCTCTCGCTTCTGATTATTTTCACTAGAAGCAACTCTTCCATAAACACTTTGATAATCTTTAATTACCTTCTGATAACTTCGATCTAATTTTTCAAAAACCTGATCCCAGCTCTCTTCTAAAGCATACTGTCTTGCATTATGAGTCAGCAATTTTCTTAACCTTTGATTTACAATTAATTCTTCTAATTTCGCAGTAAATTCAGCTGCATCATTTGACTCTACAGCCAGTCCATTATAGTTGTTGATCAGGTTCTCCTTAACTCCACCTGCCATTACAGGCACCACTGGCAGTCCGGAAGCCATAGCCTCAATAACAACATTACCATAGGTCTCAGTCACTGAAGGGAAGGCAAAAATATCAGTTGAGGCATAAATCTGCGAAAGCTCGAGCCCATTTTTAAAACCCGTAAAAATTACATTATCCGGCAGCTCTTTCTGCAGGCGCTTAAGTTCCGGGCCATCACCAGTAATAATCAGTTCAATTTTCTTCTTATATTTCTGATTAAGACGCTTGAAACTCTCAACTAATAGTGAAAGATTTTTTTCTCTGGCCAGACGCCCCACATAGAGCAGACTAATCTTATCAGTCAGACCATTTTCTTCGATAAACTGCTGACTTCTATGCTCTGGTGAAAATAGTTCGGCATCAATTCCCCTGCCCCAGATATCCAGGTTGATAAAATCTCTTTTGGCAAGTTCTTTTTTTGTCTCTTCTGAAGGACAGTAATTTCGCAGTGCCTGATCGTGAAACCACCTTAAATACTTCCAGGCAGCTTTTTCTAAAAAATTAATCTGATAGTAATCAAGATACTGATCAAAATTAGTATGATAAGAGGCAACAAGAGGAGTATCAGTCTGACGGGCTGCATAAAGTCCGGTCAGACCAATATTAAAAGGGGTTATTAAATGAAATAAATCTGCATTAAATTCAACCAGTTTTGATTTGATCTTTAAATAATTAGGGAGCGAAAATTTTAGCTCTGGATAGAGAAAAAAGTTTAAACTCTTCATTCTGACAACATGTTTTTCATGGATATTTTCTATTCTGGGTTCAGTTTCTGGTGCAAAGACAAGGTATTCAATTCCCGCTTCTGAAAAATAATTGAGCAGACGGTCTAAATTTTTGGTGACTCCATTTATTTCAGGAGAAAAAGTATCAGTAAAAATGGCAATTTTCATTTTAATTATACCTCCCTAAAGCTATGTGATAAATAAATTGTGAATAGTTAAAGAGAAAATTAAAGCAATTATAATTCCAATTAAAATATCAGAAGGATAATGGACCCCGAGGTAGATTCTTGATACGGCAACTAGAAAAGCAAGAAAAATAAATAAAATGCTCAGCTGTGGAAAAGCAAATGAGAGGGTTACTGCTGCTGCAAAACTGGCTGTTGTATGACCGGAGGGAAAGGAATATGATTCAAAAGGCTCAACTAAATGTTCTGTTCCAGCAAGTTTTTTATATGGTCTTTTCCTATTTATTAGCCGCTTTAATATATGGACAAAAAGATGACTTGAGAGCAGAACAGCAGTTAATTCCCAGCCGAGCATTGGTTGAAAATCAACTTTAAGAAAAATAAAAAGTAAACAGAGTGAAGTTAAAAAGCGAAAGCCACCAAGGTGAGTAATTAAGATAAAAAACCTATCAACTAAACTGTTCTTTATTTTTTTATGAAAATAATCAAATATTAAGTTATCGGCAGCAATCAACTTATTAGAAAATTTCTGCATCTGCTTACCTCCCTCTGCTTTAAATACATTATAAAAGACTAATGTTACAGTTTTTTAGACTTTAAGTTAACATTTGATTAAATATAATTTTTTTCTTTATCTCAATTTCTTTTTTGCAATCAGGCAGTCAGAGTTTTTCTGTTAAAAAAGATTATTAGACCTCCAATAATTAAGGCTGAATAATAGCTGATAAATCTCCAGATAAAAATTGCAATTAAAAGCTCTTTTTTTAAAAAGAAAAGGCTGAAAAAATAATGAAAACTGATTTCTGCTCCTCCGGAAGCTCCAGGTACCGGTACAAACGAGGTAACCATAATCACAAAAGCTGCTGCAGCAATGATTGTCAGCAGTTCTACCTGATTTAAATTAAAACTACGATAAACAAAATATGGAATCATAAAGAAAAAACTTAACTGAACTGCTGTAAAAATACTTATTTTTAAAAGCATCTTCTTTTTCTTTTTTAGTATTTCAAGGTCCTGATGAAAAAGTTTAAGCTGCTGATTTACTTTTCTTTTCCACTTCTGATAATCTTTGAGCAATTTAATTTTAGCAAAAAACTTTAAACTCCTGAGCAGCAAAAATTCCTTCAACTTTTTATGTCTGGCAAAAATATAAAGCCCTAAAATAACACTTAAGTTAACCGTAAAACCAATAAAAATAAGATAAAAGAAATTATTTGTTTGAGCTTTAAAAAATGGACTTTTTAACACAATCAACAGCAGCGAATAAAGTGTCAGTATAAATTGGTAGATAATAAATTTAATCATTAAAATTGAGGCAGCTGAACCGGAGTTTAGATCCTGCTGATTTAGAGTATATAACTGTGCCGGCTGCCCTCCGGAAGCAAAGGGGGTTATAATATTAAAAAACTGTCCGATCATTGTTACCTTAACTGCCTCAGCTAAACTGTAATTTCCTGCCAGCGAAAAGATGATTGTCTGCAGAATCTTGGCCTCAGAAAGCCAGTAGAATAAAATTGATAAAAAGCTCAAAATAAGCCATAGATAATCTAAGTTCTTAAAAACTTTTACAAACTCTTTTAAGTCAATCTGCAAAACTGTATACAAAAGAAAGGCAATAGCAAAAAGGATAACTCCCATTAATCCCCATTTATTTATTTTCACTTTGCCTCACCCTGTTCTGATATGCTTCTTCGTAAAACTTTTCCCACATATAAAGCACATGTTTTTTGGAATAGTATAAATTACCGGCCTCTGAAATATCAGCTGCCTCCTGATAATATTTCTGATTATCAATTAATTTTTTGATTTCTTCTACAAAGCCCTGATTATCAGCTGCACTCAGGTAATAACCGGCCAAAATTTCTTGATATAAAGGGATATCTCTTAAAAGCAGCGGCAGCTGACAGCTCATTGCCTCTAATATTGACATCGGAAAAAGCTCATTATAGGAGGGCATAAATAAAAGATCAGCAGCATTGTAGAAATCATTCATTTTTTCTCGAGGTACAATCCCTGGAAACTCGACATTATCCGGTGGATCATCTACAATTGCTTTTAACTGCTGGTAGCCGCTTGTTATTCTCCCAAATGAAAACCCTCCAACCCAGATGAATTTAACTTCCGGGAAGTTTTGAGCAACTTCTACAAAATCTAATACCCCCTTTCTATTCTGAATCTGTCCCACCCCCAGGACAACAAAGTCATCTGCTGCAATCTTCATTTCTTTTCTTAGAGCAAGCTTCTGCTCACTTGGATAAGGATAAAAATTATCACTTGAAACATAATTTGGGATATAGTAAATTTTTTCTCTATCTATACCCTGCTCAACTAATTTTTTAATAAAATAGGGATTTACAGTGACTAAATAATCCATACTTTGATAAAATTTGATTATATATTTAAAGAAAATCGCCTCTACCAGAGCCGGAAAGTTGAGACTGGAATCAACAGTTTCCGGCAGAAAATGAACATAGGCAACAGAAACCCCTTTTAGCTTTAATATTTTTGAAAAAAAATAATGCTTTAAATCAATTGTGTGAAAATGAGCAATATCTATATTAAATAGTTTATTGAAATTTATTTCAAAGTTCTGCGGCAGTTCTTTGACCAGTTCAACCTGTTCTCTGTAGGCTGAAGCCACTCCCTGTCCTTCTGCTTTTTCTGCAGACGAAAACATAGATACCTTTATTTTTGAATTATTTATCATAATGACCTCCATTAAATTTAATCTTATCTGCTCTCCCTAATTTTAATATTTTGGCTTTAACAATATCTACTCTGTCTTAAGCATAACAGCTATTATTTAAATCTATGTATCAGAAAGTTTAACAAAATGTAAAAAAGCAGCCAAACTCAAATTTATGAGCTTAAACTGCTTTATTAATAAAAATATTTAATTTTCTCTTTCTTCAATAAATTCCTTAATTCTCTGCTCAATCTGGTCTCTAACCTCTCTAAACTTATTTAGAATTTCTTCTTCACTGCCTTCTGCTGCTCTTGGATCATCAAAGGGCCAGTATAATCTTGTACTTACATCAGGAAAAACCGGACACTCTTCTTCCGCTCTGGCACAGACTGTAATTAAAAAGCCAAAATGTTTTTTACCAAGATATTTCTTTAAACTCTTAGACTATTGATTACTGATGTCAATCCCTATTTCTTTCATTACTTTAATAGTTTTGGGGTGAATTCCCTGTGCCTCTAAACCTGCACTATAAACCTCAAATTTTTCAGCTGCATATTTTTTTAAAAAGGCCTCTGCCATCTGACTGCGGCAGGAATTGCCCGTACATAGAAAAAGAACTTTTGTTTTCTTCATAATAATACCTCCATTTTATTTTATTATATCAAACAAAAGCTCTTTTAATGTTACGAAAAGGTTAATTATATGTAAACTTAAGCTGAAAAGGCAGATACTGATTATTTCAGCCAGTATCTGCCCGATAAGGTGATTTGATTTTTAAATAAAGATCAGTGATAAAATAGCAACAAAGAGAATAGTCACAATACCCTGCACTAAAGTTGCCATCGAGTGG
>JBKHFK010000089.1:0-6798 GCA_046540295.1 Halanaerobium sp. | reverse complement strand
ATGTTCACCCAGCCAGCTCTGAATTTTACCTTTTAAAATATTTGCCTCTTTTCCTACAACAGGACGCTGATCAGCATCAATTTTTCCCATCTTTGAAAAAACTGACTGAATAGCTCCTTTTTTACCTAAATACTTAATTCTCATTTCCTCTAACTGGTCCAGACTTGCGACCTCTTTTAACTCAGCTTCTGCTTCTTTTTCAATCTTTTTTAGATCATCTAGTAGATCCAAAACTAACACCTCCATATTTATTTATGTAAAAATAATTTTACCCTCTAAAAACAAAAAATCCCGCCCTAAAGGGACGAGATACCGTGTTACCACCCTGATTATCCCACATTCATTGTGGAATCACTTTATTTGTTAACAAAAGCAATTAGCTTCCGGAAAAGCCTACTTAATTCAGCTCCCAGCTCCAGAGTGAACTTCACTAAAATCGATAATTTAACTGCTTTCAGCTGCTGCAGTTAATCTCTCTTAAAATCTTTTTTAGCTACTCTCTCCTTCTCAGCCTTTAATTATTCAATTCTTTTATGATTATACCACAGAAAGAAAATCAGCTCAACTATCTTTTTTCAAACTCCGGGACAGTATTTCAAAAGAAATGACTGAAGCTGCAACTGCTGCATTTAAAGATTCAATTTCTCCAGCCAGTGGAATTTTGATTTTTGAAGTAGCTGCTGCCAGCAAATTCTGATCAAGTCCATTTGCCTCATTGCCGATCATTAATATTAATTTTTTTTGATACTGATGTTCAAAATGATATTCTTCTGCCTCAATATCTGCAGCCAGCAGTTCATAATCAGCGGCTTCAGCTTCAATTTCGCTCAAAAATTCCTGTTGACTCAATTTCTGACGAATCGCTATAGAAAAAATACCGCCCATTGTGGCTCTAATAACTTTCTGATTGTAAATATCTACAGAACCCTTAAGGGCAATAATCCCATCAAAACCAGCTGCAACAGCAGTTCTGATCATGGTGCCCATATTACCCGGATCTTGAATTCGATCCAGGAGCAGAATTTTATCAGCCTGCTGGTAAAAATCATCCCCCTTAAAAACAGATTCCTTAACTACTGCTAAAATCCCCTGAGGATTAACAGTTGAAGCGGTCTCTTTTAAAAGTTCTTCTTCTAAATATATAAAATCTGCCTTTAATTTTAAATCAGCCAGCAGATTATCATTTGCAGCTGATTTAAAAAAAGCAGGAGTGAGAAAGACCTGTTTAAAATCTGCTCCTCCTGCTAACGCAGCCTCGATAAGCCTCTTGCCTTCCAGAATAAAGACACCTTCTCTGCGTCTATTTCTGCTCCGGTAGAGCTTATTTAGATATTTAACTTTATCGTTTTGAGAACTGCTTATTATTTCCATCAAATTAGTTTCCTAACTGCTCTTTTGCCAGATCAACTAAATCAGCAAATCCATCAGAATCATTAACTGCTAAGTCAGCTAACATTTTGCGGTCAATTTCTACATCAGCCTGTCTTAAACCATTGATAAAACGGCTGTAAGATAAACCTTCATTTCTGGCTGCTGCATTGATTCTGGTAATCCATAATCTTCTAAAATCTCTCTTTTTATTTCTTCTGTCTCTATAAGCATAGTGCAGAGACTTCATTACCGCCTGGTTTGCAGGACGATATAACTTGCTGCGGGATCCAAAATATCCTTTAGCCATCTTTAAAACTTTTTTTCTACGCTTGCGCGCCTTATTTCCTCTTTTTACACGTGGCATCTTAAATGACACTCCTTCCAGTATTTTAACATTTATTATTTTCTTTTATTTGTTTATTTAAGTTTATCTGTGCAGTAATTTTTTGTAGCGCTTCTGGTATGACTTACTTAATAATTTCGCCTTGCGCAAACTTCTTTTTCTATTACCGGATTTCTTGGTTAAAATGTGGCTGTGAAATCCTTTATGATGCTTAAGCTTGCCCTTAGCTGTAGTTTTTACTCTTTTAGCTATACCTTTATGTGTTTTTTGCTTTGGCATGATTTAACCCCCTACTGCTGTAATAATTATTAATATTTTAAAATATGTGATTAATAAATCAATATCAATCAGCTATTTATCTCTCTACTGTTTATCACTTTCTGGAGTTAGAAACATCATCATGTTTCTACCTTCCATTTTTGGCTTACTTTCTACCTTACCGATGTCTTTTGTCTCTTCAATTAAGCGGTCCATCAGATCATAACCCAGCTCTTTATGCATCATTTCTCTTCCTCGGAAACGAATTCTAACCTTAACCTTATCTTTATTGTTAAGGAATCTGCGGGCCTGCTTTAATTTTACATTAAAGTCATGATCTTCAATCTTAACTCCCATCTGAACCTCTTTGACATTCATTACATTCTGATTCTTTTTGGCTTCTTTTTCTTTTTTGGCCTGCTCGTACTTATACTTACCATAATCCATAATTCTGCATACAGGTGGATTGGCCTGTGGAGCAACTTCTACTAAGTCCAAACCCTGTTCTGCGGCACGATCCAATGCATCATTCAGTGACTTGATACCAATTTGCTCTCCTTCTTGATCGATCAGGCGAACCTCTCTTGCTCTAATACGATCATTAACTCTTAAATCATTAACGATATTTATGCACCTCCTGAGTGATATAAAAAAACAAATATAAATAAAAAAACGAGTGGTAGAAACCACCCGTTAAATTCAATAATCAGCTAAAGATAGACTATCCCTTAAGATAAGTCTACTTTTCCCGCCAGAAGTTGATAACTGAGGCGAGAAACTGATATTAACCAGTGTTACTGGTGAGAAACAGGTGTTTCTACTTTCTTTTCCTTAATCAGTATAGCACAGGGTTGATTGGCTGTCAAGAAAATTAAAGAAAAAATTGCTTCCCCTTTCAGATTAAAAGGAAAAGCAATTAGAAGATTAATCTATTTAAAGTAAGCAGATTAAAGTGAGCAGTTCATTTTATTTAAAGATCATATTTAATCGAGTTTAATCCAGATAATTTTCATTATTAATTTCCTTTTCTGCAATTTCTTTTAAAATTCTTGCTTTAAATTCTTCGATTTTGCTGGTACCCAGATCACCTTCTCTTCTCTCGCGAACTGAAACTGTACCGGCTTCTTCTTCCCGTCCACCAACAATCAGCATATATGGAACCTGTTTAACCTGAGCATCTCTAATTTTATAGCCAACCTGCTCTGATCTGCTGTCAACTTCTACTCTAATCTTTTCTGCTTTTAGAGCTTCTTTAACCTTGAGTGCATAATTAATTTGATCATCAGAAACCGGAATTACTTCAACCTGAACCGGTGCCAGCCAGGTTGGAAAGGCTCCAGCAAAGTGTTCAATTAAAATTCCGATAAACCGCTCTATACTTCCATAAATAGCTCGGTGAATCATGACCGGACGGTGCTCTTCTCCATCCTGACCAATATAAGTTAAATCAAAGCGTTCCGGCATCTGAAAGTCAAGCTGAATGGTTCCACACTGCCAGGTTCTACCAAGACTGTCTTCTAAATGAAAGTCAATCTTAGGGCCGTAAAAAGCACCATCACCTTCGTTTACTTCGTAATCAAGTTCATTTTTCTCAACTGCACTTCGCAGAGCAGCAGTAGCTTTATCCCAGAGTGCATCATCTCCCATTGCTTTTTCGGGTTTGGTACTCAATTCAACATTATAGTTAAAACCAAAAGCACTGTAGATTTTATCAACCAGCTTGATAACTCCACTCAGCTCATCCTCTATTTGTTCCGGCAGACAGTAAATATGAGCATCATCCTGAGTAAAACTCCTAACCCGCATTAGACCGTGGAGAGCACCAGACATTTCATGCCGGTGAACTAAACCCAATTCTGCCATTTTAATTGGCAGTTCCCGATAACTGTGCATCGAATCTTTATAAACTAAAATTCCACCAGGACAGTTCATTGGCTTTACTGCATGAGTTTCTCCATCAATTTCTGTAAAATACATATTATCCTTATAATGGTCCCAGTGACCTGACTGATGCCAGAGTGATTCATCTAAAATAATAGGGGTTTTTATTTCTTCATAACCATCTTTCCGGTGCTCTTCTTTCCAGAAATCGACCAGTTCATTTCTAAGAGCCATTCCTTTAGGGTGGAAGAAAGGAAATCCTCTGCCCTCATCCTGCATGCTGAATAAATCAAGTTCTTTCCCTATTTTTCTGTGGTCTCTTTTTTTAGCTTCTTCAACTCTTGTTAAATATTTTTCTAAATCTTTTTCGGAAGCAAAGGCTGTTCCATAAATCCGCTGCAGCATCTCATTATTTTCATCTCCCCGCCAGTAAGCTCCTGCAACATTGAGCAGTTTAAAAGCTTTTACATAACCTGTAGAAGGAAGATGTGGTCCCCGACAGAGGTCAACAAAATCTCCCTGAAAATAAAGGCTGATCATTTCATCCTCAAGTTCCTCAATCAGTTCCAGTTTATATTTCTCATTTCTCTCTTTCATTAATTCAATTGCTTCCGCCCGGGGCAGTACTTTTCTTTCAACTTCAATATCTTGATCAATAATTTTCTGCATTTCGGCTTCTATTTCTGCCAGAGATTCTTCATTAAATGTTTCTTCTAAATTAAAATCATAGTAGAAACCGTCTTCAATAGCAGGTCCAATTGCAACCTGAACATTATCATATAGTCTTTTTACTGCCTGAGCCATCACATGTGAGGCTGTATGACGAATTATCTCCAGAGCATCATCACTGTCAATGGTAATAATAGATAACTCAACATCCTCTTTAATTGGATAACTGGCATCAACTTCCTGACCATCAACAACACCGGCAATAGCATCTCTTCCCAAACCACTACCGATAGAATAAGCCACATCTTTGACTGTTGTTCCGGCTTCATATTCCTTGACTGAACCATCTGGTAGTGTTACTTTTACTTTTTTCATTTCTAAACCTCCTCAAATTTTTTCAAAACTGATTAATCTTAGCTGATCTAGTACCTTATTATAATTTTTATAATAATAATCATCCTATAAAACTAAAAAAATCCCTCATCTCAGATTAGAGACGACGGATTGCGCGGTTCCACTCTAGTTAATAATAATCAAATCCTAAATCTAATTTAGATTTTAAAATTATTATCCACTTGATAAGATAACGGTTTAACCGGATAGAAATACTTAATTCTTCCTATCTGCTCCAGGGTGGTTTTCAATTAAATGATCAGTTATGTGCTTTCAGCCGCCGGCACAATTCTCTTTTAACTGCCATAAAAATTTACTCTTCCCTATCAGGGCATTTAAATATTTATTTCTTTCATTATAGTTTGTTATAGAAAAAAAGTCAAGGCTTCGCGCTTATTTTTTGACAGCCTGAAAAGAAATAACTGCTGTCTCTACTGCTTCTCCAAAAGTATATGCGGCAGCTCCCAGTACAGCTGGATGAATTGATTTAATTAATAATGCAGGCAGCAAAGAAAAAACTACAGCAATAATATTTGCCAATTTTGCTGCCCCAATAATCTTTGTATTACGCTCAGTCATTAAAAGTCCCCAGTATGATTCTCTAACTGCTCTAATTAATGGAATTAAAACAAAAACCAGCATTATATTCTGAGCAATATTGGTTATTTCTACTGAAACTCCAATTACTGTGTTAAAAGCCCAGAAACCGACTGGAGTAACTGCAATCATCAGGATAATAATAGATAAAACTATTCCCACAGCAAGACAAAATCGAATTATATAAGACCAATTTTGATCACCATGGTGGTCCCCATAAACTATAGAAACATTATGCAGCATACTTAAAGAGCCTGTAATCACAAATAATAAGCCAAGTGACACACCAAATGCAGCTAGAGATTGAGTGGGAGAAAAAGATCTGGCAAGTCCACTCTGAATAATTGGTGGAATCATTGCTGCAAATGACATCATCACTGCTAACGGAAGAAAAAATTTAAATAACTCTTTATAATTTAATCTGCTTTCATTTTTGTTAGGAATTAATTCTGCTGCTTGAGCTGGAGATTTATATAAATAAAATAAGGTAGCTGTAATAAAAACTGCTTCTATTCCAATTCCTGTTAACCAGGTTATACTGCCAGCAGTAATCCCTAAAATCGCCTGAGTATTTACTGTCCACCACAAAAGAGTCGAAATAAAAAGCAGCCGCAAAATAATCCCGGGTAAAATTAAACGAGTTTTTTCTAAGCTAATCACTACACCCTGAGCTGAATTTCTGAGATATTCAACAATTGGTAAAAAAGCTGTAATTCTTAAGGCTATATAAGCAAATCTTATTTCATCTTCACCCTTGAGTCCAATAATATTTCTAAATATCCAGCCACCAATAGGAGTAAAAGCAATAATTAACAAAATACTCAAGATTATTAAAGTCAAAAAGGCCAAAAACTTCATTGCTGTAAAATAACTATCTCTATCATTAACCAGAGAAGCTGTAACCTGTCTGCTCATATATACCGGTCCTTTAATCACTCCAGTAAAAGCTTTGACAATACTAAAAACTGCAATACTTAATTCTGCCTGTGGTAATCTGGCCAGGGCAGCATCAATAATCGAATGACTGGTACCAATAATTGTTGGTGTTATTGCCAGCGGTAAAAAAAATAAAAATAGCTGTTTATAAGTAATTTTTTTCTTTTTGATTTGCATTATATGCTGTCCCCTTTTTTAAAACAAAACTCTTATTCTCATAATATTTAATATTAAAGATCAAAGAAAAAATCCCTGCATAAAATAAAAAAAAGACCACAAATGTGGTCAATTACTCAAAAGTGGTGCCGGGGGTCGGGCTCGAACCGACACGGGAATAAATTCCCACCGGA
>JBKHFK010000088.1:0-6802 GCA_046540295.1 Halanaerobium sp. | reverse complement strand
GGACTAACCCTGGGTGGAGTTAAAGAGTAAATAAAACTGGTCCTGATCTAAAAATTATTCTTAAAAATCAAAGAGAAAGCTTATACTAAGTAAACAGTCTACTTTTTATAGGTTTTTTCTTTTTTATAAATTAATTTTGCGAAAATTATGTTAAAGAATAATATTAACCAAAAGGAGAGGTTTTAATGAATTTAAATACTAAAAATCTATTTATTTTATTTCTCTTATTAGTTTTGTTAGTTTTTGCTTCTTCTGCAGCAGCAGAGACAGTTTATGAGACTAATTTTGAAGCAGGTTCAGGTGATTGGTCTCCCAGAGGTGATGGGGTAAACTTAAAAATTGTTGATTCTGAAGCAGCAGCTGGCAGTCAGAGCCTATTTATTGAAGGTAGAAGTGAAGACTGGCACAGCCCGGCACTGGATATTCAATCATTTGTGGAAGGAAATGAAGAATATAATTTTTCTTTAAAGGTCAGATTAGTTGAAGGTGCAGAAGATTCAACGATAACTTTGAGTACTGAAAATAGCAAAGATGGCGAAAACTCATGGGATAATGTAGGTAGTGTTGAAGCAAAGGCGGATGAGTGGACTGAGTTAAATGCTGATTATACCATTAATCCCGATATGGACAGTATTACACTTTATGCTGAATCTCCTGAGACAGAGCTTGAATTTTATATTGATGATGTAGTTATCGCAAAGGAGGGGGAAGTGGTGCAGCAGATGGAAGAAGATATTCCTTCACTGGCGGAAACCTATGAAGAATATTTTAAAATTGGAGCAGCTGTTGAGCCCTATCAATTAGAAGGTGAACATGCAGAGGTCTTAAAAAAACATTTTAATAGTTTAACTGCTGAAAATGTAATGAAACCGGAAACTATTCAGCCTGAAGAAGGAGAATTTAATTTCAGTGGGGGAGATAAAATTCGTGACTTTACTAAAGAAAATGAGATGGTTATGCGCGGTCACACCCTAGTCTGGCACAGCCAGGTACCTGACTGGTTTTTTGAAGATGAAGAGGGGGAACTGGTTGAAAAAGAGATATTATTAGATAGAATGAGAAATCATATTGAAAAGACAATGGAGCATTATCAGGGTGATGTAGATAGCTGGGATGTAGTTAATGAAGCAATAGATCCTTCAGCAGATGAAACTGATGGATTGAGAAATAGCAAATGGTATCAGATTGCAGGAATTGATTATATTAAAGAAGCGTTTATTCATGCCAATAAAATAGACCCGGAAGCAAAACTGTATATTAATGACTACAGTCTGCTTTCTGATCCAGCAAAAAGAGATATAATGCACAGAGTTGTTAAAGAATTACTGGAAGAAGATATCCCAGTAGATGGCATTGGCATGCAGGGTCACATAAATATTGAATCTCCAACTATTTCAGCAATGGAAAGCACTCTGGAAAAATTTGATTCCCTGGATGTTGAACTGCAGATTACTGAGCTAGATTTAAGTGTTTATACAAATGATTCTCAGAGTTATGATGACTTTGAGGAAGAACTTGCTGTTAAACAGGGACATCGTTATCGCGAAATTTTTAATTTGTTTAAACAATACTCTGATCAGATAACAAATGTAACCCTCTGGGGTATTGGAGATGATCATACCTGGTTAACAGATTTTCCGGTAGAAAGAAATAACTGGCCTTTATTATTTGACCAGCAGCTTAAGGCAAAACCGGCCTTCTGGGGAGTAGTTGATCCTGACAGATTACCGGTAATCACAAAGGAATTTGATATTCACCAGGGAAGTCCAGAAATAGATGGTGAAAGTGATTCGATCTGGCAGAATACAGGCAGTACTTTAGATTTAGAAGAAAATGAATATCTGGGAGGAGAAATTAAACTAAGCTGGGATGAGGATACTATTTATCTCTATGCTCTAATTGAAGACCAGAGTCAGAATGAAGAAGATTCAATAGAAATATTTATCGATGAAACTAATAGCAAAAATGATGATGAGGCTGATATCAAAGATTATCAAATAGCAAGAAGCGGAGAATCAAGCATCAAGGCAGAAGTAGTAGAAAAAGAAGGCGGCTATTTAGTTGAAGCTGCTGTACCTGTGGAATCGCGTTCCTTATCTGTTGGAGACCAGATTGGTTTTGATCTTAAAATCAGTGATCAGGAATCTGAGACTTCAATTATCTGGAATGATTTTAGCAGATCACAGGCAGAAAGTGTTGAAAATTACGGAACTCTGAATTTAATTGAAGCACCGGTGACTACTGAAGCGGTTAAAGGTAGTCCTGAGATTGATGCAGAAATGGATGAGAGCTGGCAGGAGGCCAATACAATTAAAACAGAAAAAAGAATTTCTGGTGAAAATCCGGCTGCTGCTGAAGTAAAAACTATGTGGGATGAAGATTATCTTTATCTTTATGCAGAGGTCACCGATTCTGCCTTAAGTCTAACAGGAGAACAGGCTCACGAAGAGGATTCTGTGGAAATTTTTGTTGATGAAAATAATGATAAAGCTTCAGAATATCAGTCTGATGACACCCAGTACAGGATTAATTATTTAAACCAGCAGTCATTTAATCCTCAGCGGGAAGGACTTAAATCTGCGACCAGAGTAACTGAAACTGGATATGTAGTGGAAGCTGCAGTTCCATTAGTAGAAATTACTGCTGAAGCAGGCCAGATCATTGGTTTTGACTTCCAGGTTAATGATGATTCAAATGGTGATGGATCACGCGATGGAGTCAGTATCTGGAATGATGAAAGTGGAGAAGGCTGGAGAGATATGTCCGGCCTGGGTAATTTGATCTTTGTAGAATAAATAGTTTGTATATCATTTCACTTGTACCGGGTACAAAAAGTCCTTTTTGTACCCGGTACAAATATGTAATATAATAGATAATAAAGGAGGTTACTGAAAAATGAAAAAAGTTCAGCTTGGAAAAACAGATATTAAAGTCAGTCAAATGGGACTGGGCTGTTTATATTTTGGAGCCCGAGACAGTAAAGAGAAATCCTTTAGAAGAATGGATCAGTATCTGGATGCAGGTGGCAATTTTTTAGACACTGCAAATATGTATTCCCACTGGATCAGTGATCAGACAAAAGGTGGGGAAAGCGAAAAAATGATCGGTAAATGGCTTCAGGAAAGAAATAATCGTTCGGAAGTGATTATTGCTTCAAAGGTAGGTTTTCCCTATCCGGGCACTGAATATGGAACCAGCAAAGAACAGATCAAAGAAGAATGCCACAAAAGTCTTAAAAGACTGGGAACTGATTATCTTGATTTATATTATGCCCATACTGATGACTATAACACTCCAATGGAAGAAACTTTAGAGGCTTTTAATGAATTAATTACTGAAGGAAAAGTGAGAGCAATTGGAGCCAGCAATTTTAAAGCCTGGCGTCTGGAAAGAGCAAGACAGATTGCTAAAAGAAATCACTGGCAGAGCTACAGCGCTATTCAGCAGCGTTATTCTTATTTAAGACCAAAAAGAGGCTGGAATTTTGGTGAGCAGGTGGCTGCCAATCAGGATTTATTTGAATTTGTTGAAGATACAGGAATATCTCTAGTCGCTTATTCTCCACTGCTGCAGGGAGCTTATACCAATCCTAATAAAGATTTTAAAGAACAGTATCAGGGCCCAGATACTAAAAAGAGACTGGCTGTCTTAGACGAAATAGCAGCCGAAACCGGAGCAAGCAGAAACCAGCTTGTCTATTACTGGTTAATGAATAGAGAACCCAATGCAGTTCCCCTAATTGCCGCAACTACTGATCAGCAGTTTGAAGAAGCTGTCGGCAGTCTTAAACTTGATTTAGATAAAGAGATGCTGAAAGCAATGACTGAAGCAAGATTTTAAATATATAATGTGATTCTATTCACTTGTACCGGGTACAAAAAGTTAATACAAATATATTCGGAGGGAATTAAATGTCTGAAAAACCACAGAAATTAATATTACCATCTCTGATAACAGATGGTATGATATTACAGAGAAATAGAAAAATTAAAATCTGGGGCTGGTCTCAGTCCCGGGAGAAAGTTAAAGTCATTTTTAAAGAAAAAGAATATCTGACAGCAGCAAATGCTGAGGGGGAATGGTCTTTATTTTTACCAGCTCAAAAAGCTGGCGGCCCTTTTGAAATGAGAATTGCAGCTGCTGCAGAAGAAATAACAGTCAGCGATATTTTAATTGGAGAAGTCTGGCTCTGTTCAGGTCAGTCCAATATGGAATTGCCGATTAGAAGGGTTAAAGATAAATATGCTGAGGAAATAAAAAATGCTCAAAATGATCAGATTAGAGAATTTAAAATTCCAATAACTTATAATTTTAAACAGGAAAATGAAGATATTGAAGGTGCAGAATGGAGCAAGTTAAGTCAAAATACAATTTTAGATTTTTCAGCAGCAGCCTATTTTTTTGCAAAAAAACTGCAGGCTGAATATCAGGTTCCAGTGGGAATCCTAAATGCCAGTGTTGGGGGCTCTCCGGTTGAGGCCTGGATGAGCAGAGAATCCCTGGCAGATTATCCACAGTATTTAAAAAAAGCTGATAAATATTCTGATCCAGAGGTGATCAGAGAAGCAGAGAAATATAATTTAAAGATTAATTTAAATTGGGCCAGAAAAATAAAAGAAATTGATACTGGTTTAAATAATGAAATTCCATATTATGAAGAAAAATATGATGATCAGGACTGGAAAAAAGTAGAGATTCCGACTAAATTTGATCAAATTGATTTTGAGAATAAAAATGGTATTGTCTGGTTTAGAAAAGAAATTAATCTAACTGCATCTCAGGCAAAAAAAGAAGCCAGGCTCTGGCTGGGAAGAATTGTGGATGCAGATAAAGCTTATCTAAATGGCCAAATGGTGGGAGCTACAACCTATAAGTATCCTCCCCGCAAATATGAACTTAAAGCAGGCAGTTTAAAAGCAGGTAAAAATATTATTGCCCTGCGGGTGGTAGTAAATGATGGTCAGGGGGAGTTTGTAGCTGACAAGCCGTACAAATTATTTGTTGGTGACAGCGAAATTGATTTAAGAGGAGAATGGAAATACAAAATTGCAGCAGAAATTAAAGAAGATAAAAAAGAAGAGATTTTTATTCAGTGGCAGCCTACCGGTTTATTTAATGGAATGATTGCTCCACTTTTAAATTATGAAATTAAAGGAATCTGCTGGTATCAGGGAGAATCTAATACCGGCCGGGAAGAAGAATATAAAGATTTATTTTCAAAAATGATCAGGCTCTGGCGAAATAGATTTGGCAGCTCAAAACTTCCATTTATCTATGCTCAACTGCCCAATTTTGAGCCGCCGGAAGCAAATGATAGAGAAATCTGGGCTGCTTTTCGTAATGCACAGCGAGATGCTTTATCGCTAGAAAATACTGCAATGACTGTTAACCTTGATTTGGGAGAGTGGAATGATCTGCATCCTCTTAATAAAAAAGATGTGGCCCATAGATTTTATCTTGCAGCTAGAAATTTAGCATATGGAGAGGATATAGTTTATAGTGGGCCTCAATTTAAAAGTGCTGTTCAAAAAGAAAGTAAAATTTTTATTAAATTTGATTTGATCGATGGAGGTTTAAAGATTAAGGGAGATAACTTGAAGGGTTTTGAGCTGGCCGGGGCAGATAAAAACTTTAAAGAGGCAGCAGCGGCAGTTGAAAATAATAAGGTTCTTATCTGGAATGAGGAGATAGATAAGCCTGAATATTTTCGTTATTCCTGGAGGGATAATCCGGTAGAGGCCAATCTCCATAATCAGTTAGATCTACCAGCTGGAACTTTTTTAGAAAAATTATAAAAATATTTGTTAATTATTTGACAATTCTAAACTGGTATGTTAGTATAATTAATATACTAACTGGTGGTGAATTAAATGAATTTAGCAAAACATGAAGAATATAAAAATTTAAATATGAAAGATTATGTTTATAATGTTTTAAAAGAAAATATTATGAATTTAGCTTTAAAACCTGGTACTCCCCTGCGCAAAAAAGAAATTGCAAAAGAATTTGGTGTCAGCCGGACTCCAATCAGAGAAGCTTTTGTAAAATTAAAAGAAGAAGGATTGATTGATGTTTATCCACAAAAGGGTACTTTTGTCTCCTATATAGATTTAGATAAAGTACAGGAAGCTAAATTTATGCGGGAAGCTCTGGAAATTAAAATTGTTGAGCTGGCCTGTAATGTTTTTCCAGAAGAAAAGATGTTTGATCTTGAAGCTAACCTTCAAATTCAAAAAGTTAGTTTAAAACAAAATAATTATCAAAAACTTTTTGAATATGACAATGAGTTTCATCAAATGTTATTTGCTGGCTGTAAGAAGGCAAATATCTGGACAGCAATTGAACAGCTTAGTACTCACTTAAATAGGATGAGAATGCTCAGCTTATCTGCTGATTTTAACAGATCAGATGTTATTGGTGATCATCAGCGAATTATAAATGCAATTGAGGATAGAGATCCAAAAGAAGCTAAAAAGACTATGGAATCTCATATCAGCCGAATTCAATTTGATCAGGAAAAATTGAAGAGAGATTATCCTGATTATTTTAAAATATAATAATTACAACCCTAACATGTTAGTATGTGTAGAATAATAATTCTTAATTTTAAATTAAGAATATAAGAATATAAGAAAACCCAAAATAAAGGAGGTGTCTGTTTAAAAAGCTAAAGGTTATTGGATAATTTATCCACTGAATTAAATACTTATAATGGAGGTATAAAAAATGTCTAATAAAAAAACGTTTTTTGTTAGTTTAATTGTTTTGACTATTTTTATTTTAACTATGACTGCTAGTGTAA
>JBKHFK010000087.1:0-6968 GCA_046540295.1 Halanaerobium sp. | reverse complement strand
ATTAATCTATCTGTTATAATTAAATGACAAAGGATACAGGAGGTGAAGTACCTGTGCCCGAAATATGGGGCAGGTGTTTTTTATGGAAATTAATGAACAGTTAAAGATACTAAAAAGAGGGGTAAATGATCTTATCTCCGAAGAAGAACTTAAAGAAAAATTAGTTGAAGCAGAAAAAGAGGATAGACCTTTAAAAGTCAAGCTGGGTCTTGATCCATCAGCACCGGATATTCATTTAGGTCATACTGTAGTACTGCGGAAGTTAAAGCAGTTTCAGGATTTAGGTCACGAAGTCTATTTAATAATTGGAGATTTTACCGGGATGATTGGTGATCCGACCGGGAAATCTGAGACCAGAAATCAGCTGACTAAGGAAGAAGTTTTAGAAAATGCCCGTACATATGAAGAACAGTTTTCTAAAGTGCTGGATCCGGAAAAGACAAATGTAGTTTTTAATGGAGACTGGTTAAATGAGATGGATTTTGCTGATGTTTTAGAACTATCAGCTCACTATACAGTTGCCAGAATGCTGGAGCGGGATGATTTTTCCAGGCGCTACAGTGCCGGTAAACCAATTGGAATTCACGAATTTTTCTATCCTTTAATGCAGGGTTATGATTCAGTTGCCATTGAGGCTGACGTAGAACTGGGTGGAACTGATCAGCGTTTTAACCTTTTAGTTGGCCGCAAATTACAGCAGGAATACGGACAGGAGCCGCAGGTTGTATTAATGATGCCTCTATTAGAAGGATTAGATGGGGTCAATAAGATGAGCAAGAGTCTGGATAACTATATTGGAGTTTATGACGAGCCTGCTGATATGTTCGGTAAGGTAATGTCGATTCCGGATGATATGATAATTCGCTATTTTGAACTTTTAACTGATGTTTCAATTGAACGGCTGGAGGAAATGAAAGAAAAGCTCAGTCGGGATGATTTTAATCCAATGGAGCTGAAAAAAGAGCTGGCCCGGGAGATAGTAACAGAATATCATAACGAAGAAGCTGCAGTTAAGGCCCGCCAGGAATTTGAAAGTGTATTCTCTAAGGGTAATCTACCTGAGGATCTACCTGTAGTTGAGATCAAAGAATCGGATTTAGAAGACGGTGAACTCTGGATTGTGAAGCTGGTAGCTGCTACCGGATTGGTTGACTCAAACAGTCAGGCCCGCCGGATGATCAAACAGGGAGCGGTAACCATAGATGACGAGAAGTACGAAAAAATTAATCTTGACATAGAGGTTAAAGATGGAATGATTATTCAGATTGGTAAACGCCGCTTCGCTAAAATTAAGCTAGTTTAAGTGAGGTATGATTTATTTTTCTGTTCTTTTATATTAATTATAAAATAACTAGGGACTCAAAATCTTAAATCTCTCTCCAAATCAGCTTTGAGAAAAACTAATAATCATATTTTGCAATTAATAATACTTTCTTCCCGATCAGAACCTCGTGTTCTGCGGTCAGCTGAGAACGTCCTGTTCTCAGGTCTTATTAATTGCTCATATTCTTAAAGTTTTTCTAAAAAAGCTGTTGAGTCAGTCGATTTAAGATTTTGAGTTCTAGTTAAAATTTTAAAAATAAGAACAGAAAAATAAATATTTTAAATACTAGCTTAATTTTAGCTGCAGCAGTTAATAGGAGAATGATTTACATTTAAACAACAAGGAGAAGAAATAAATTTATAGAGAGGAAGGTTTTAATGATTAAAAGTGGAGATCAAATCAGACAGGCTTATCTCGATTTTTTTGAATCCAAGGGACACTTAATTTTAGACAGTGCACCTTTGATTCCCAAAAACGATCCGAGCCTGCTGTGGATAAATGCCGGGATGGCTCCCTTTAAACCTTATTTTGACGGCAGTCTTGAGCCACCCAAAAAGCGTATTGCTACCAGTCAAAAGTGTATCCGTACAAATGATATTGAAAATGTGGGCAAAACAGCACGCCATCATACCTATTTTGAGATGCTCGGGAACTTTTCTTTTGGTGATTATTTTAAAGAAGAGGCGATCAGCTGGGCCTGGGAATTTGTTACTGATGTACTGCAGCTTGATCAGGATAAACTCTGGATTACAATTTATGAGGAAGATGATGAAGCATTTGCAATCTGGCATGATCAGGTTGGTCTGCCGGAAGAAAGAATTGTTCGGATGGGGAAAAAAGAAAATTTCTGGCAGATTGGAACCGGCCCCTGTGGTCCCTGCTCGGAGATTCACTATGACCGCGGTATAGAAGCTGGAGACAGTGAGGAAGATGTTTTAGGTGGTGAAGGTGACAGGTATTTAGAAATCTGGAATCTGGTATTTACTCAGTATAATTACACTGAAGCTGGAGAATACAAAGAACTGCCCAATAAAAATATTGATACCGGAATGGGTCTGGAGCGGGTAGCCTCCATTTTACAGGAGACTGAAAGCAATTTTGAAACAGATTTAATCAAACCAATTATCGATCAGGTAGTAGAAATGACAGGTATTCCCTATCAAAAAGATGAGGAAAGTATTACAGCCTACAGAGTAATTGCCGATCATATTCGCTCAGCATCGGTTGCAATTTCCGATGGAGCACTGCCTTCTAATGAAGGCCGGGGTTATGTAATCCGCCGACTGATTAGAAGAGCAGCCCGTTATGGACGAAAATTGGGTTTTGAAAAACCTTTTTTATATAAATTAGTGGAAAAAACAGCAGAAATAGTTAAGGGTGTTGCTCCTGACCTTAAAAAACAGCTGGCTCATCTTAAAAATGTGCTCAAATCAGAGGAAGAAAGTTTTCTTAAGACCTTAGAGCAGGGTTTAAATATTTTAGAAGAAATGCTGACTGAGCTTGAAGCAGAAAACAAAGAGATACTGGCCGGTAAAGATGCCTTCCGCCTCTATGATACCTATGGGTTTCCGCTAGATTTAACAGAGGATATCGCCGCTGAAGCCGGAATTAAGGTTGATCAGGAAGGTTTTGAAAAAGAAATGGCAGCTCAGCGAAAAAGAGCAAGAGAGGCCAGAGAAGAAACTTCCTTCAGCAGTGGAGAAGTGGAAAAACTTTATGCGCAATTTAAAGAGCAGTTTGCAGAAGATAATTTTACCGGTTATCATTCACTTAAAGAAAAAACTGAGGTTATCGGTCTTTTAAAAGATAAACAGCAGGTTGAAGAATTAAGTGCAGGAGATAAAGGAGAAGTCATCCTTGCTAAAACTCCATTTTATGCCGAAAGTGGAGGTCAGCTGGGAGATAAAGGGATAATTAAAAATGATAAGTTTGAGGTGCAAGTTACCAATACAGTCAAAAAGGCAGAGGTATTTGTGCATGAGGTAGAGGTCAAAAGTGGTGAGCTTAAAACTGGAGCTGAAGTTGAAGCTGTGGTCTATCGAAATAGGCGTCAGGCAACAGCCCGCCATCACTCAGCAACTCATCTGCTGCATAAAGCTCTAAAAGAAGTCCTGGGAGACCATGTAAATCAGTCAGGTTCACTGGTTGCTCCAGACAGACTTCGCTTCGACTTTACTCATTTTTCTGCTCTTAAGGCAGAAGAATTAGAGAAAATCGAAAATAAAGTTAATCAGGCGGTAATGAAAAATTATCCGGTTAAAACTGAAGTTAAGGCAATTGACGAGGCAAAAGAAATGGGAGCAACCGCCCTCTTTGGTGAAAAATATGGTAAAGAGGTTAGAGTTGTCAAAATGGGTGATTTTAGTTTGGAACTCTGTGGTGGTACCCATGTTGAGGCAACTGGAGATATTGGAGCCTTTAAAATAACTTCCGAAAGTGGAATTGCTGCCGGAGTCAGAAGAATTGAAGCAGTAACCGGGGAATATGCCCTGGATTACTTTAATTCAAAACTTGAAATTTTAAATCAGGCAGCAGCTGAATTGAAAACTGATCCGGATAAGCTTTTAGATCGGGTTAAGCAGCTGCAGCAGGAACAGAAAAAATTAGAAAAAGAACTGGAAGCTCTAAAGCAAAAATTGGCAGGATCTAAAAAAGATGAACTAATAGATCAGCTGCAGCAGATTGCAGGGATTAATTTACTGACTGCAGAACTTGAAGGCCTTGATAATTCTGCCTTAAGAAATTTAAATGATCAGCTGAAGGATAAAGTTGACTCGGCTGTGATTGTGCTGGCCAGTAAGGGTGATAATAAGGTTATCTTTGTGGCTTCAGTGACTGAGGATCTGATTAAAAAAGGATTTAAAGCTGGAGATATTATTGGCAGAGTAGCCCGAATTGCCGGCGGTGGTGGCGGTGGACGTCCTGATATGGCTCAGGCAGGAGGTTCAAAACCGGAAAAAACTGCCGAGGCACTGGCAGAAGTAGAAAAAATTGTCCGAGAAACCGCAGGCTGAGAGCTTAAATGAGCTGAATTTAGCTTTTTTAGTAAAAATTACTGATAAAAACAAGGAATTTTAAGCTGACTGCAGAAATAATAATATAAGGCAAATTTAAATACGGGATGTGATATATATGGCCGCAGAAAATTTTAACGATAAAACGATGCGTTTTAAGATTAATAAAGAAGAGTTGAGTGAGGCAGCATTTGTTCTGAGTAAGGTGTCTAAGGCCCTGGAAGAAAAAGGATATAATCCTATTAATCAAATTGTCGGATATTTACTTTCTGGAGATCCTGCTTATATAACAAGTTATAAAGATGCCAGAACTATGATTAGAACTATTGATCGTGACGAAATAATAGAAGAATTACTGCGCAGTTATCTAAATAACTAGCAGGATGTTTTTTAACAGCAGCTGAAACTTTCAGCTGCTAATTTTTTTAGCTCAGATATCAAAATATGTAGAGTATAAGCTCAGGAAAACAATAAATGTCTTGTTATTGTTCTTTTTTTTATATAAGATTTGCTTAGAAAGAATTTATTAAACTTATTAGGAGGAATAATAATGAGATATGCAGTGATTGGGACTGGTTCCCGTTCGGCAATGTATTATGAAGCTTTAGTTGAAAATGAAAAAATAGCAGCAGAAAATGAACTTGCTGCCCTGCTTGATTTAAATCAGACAAGGATGGATTATGTCAATAAAAAACTGGGGCTTAAACTGCCTACATATAAACCGCATCAGTTTGAAGAAATGCTGGCAGAAGAAAATATCGAAGGAATTGTAGTTACCACCAAAGACTCTCATCACCATGAATATATTATCAAAGGTTTAAAAAATGACCTGAAGGTGATTACCGAAAAGCCGATGACCACAAATGAAGCTAAAAATCAGGCCATACTTGAGACAATGGAGGAAACAGGTAATGATCTAACCGTTACCTTTAATTACCGCTATTCTCCCTACCGCTCTAAAGTTAAGGAACTGCTGCAGAATGGAGTTATCGGTGAGGTGACAATGGTCGAATTTCACTGGTATTTAGATACAACACACGGTGCAGACTATTACCGGCGCTGGCACGGGGAAAAGAGAAATTCTGGTTCACTCTGGGTTCATAAATCAACCCACCATTTTGATTTAGTTAACTGGTGGCTGGATTCTGCTCCGAGAGAAGTTTTTGCCTTTGGAGAAAAGAGATTTTATAAACCGGAGACCTTTCAGTACAGAATGAGATGTAAGGACTGTGATGTTAAAGCTGAATGCAATTTTGAGCTGGACATGAGTTCTTCTGATAAACTTTCTGCTCTCTATCTGGATGCAGAACATGAAGACGGCTACTTCAGGGACCGCTGTGTATTTTCTCCGGAAATTAATATCTGGGATACCAGGGCTCTAACAGTTAAATACCAGAATAATGCTCTGATGAGTTATTCACTTAATAATTATGCTCCTTATGAAGGCTATAAGGTTGCCTTTATTGGAACTGAGGGTAGAATTGAACAGGATGTTGTTGAGGCATCATATATCAGCGGTCACGATGGTGAGCTGGAAAGACAGACACCTGATAATAATATCCGGCTGGAAGTTTTTCCGCTTTTTGAGGAATCCTATACTATAGATGTGGAAGTAGAGGAAGGTGGACACGGTGGAGGAGATAAGCGCCTCTTAGAAGATATTTTTCTCGAAAATCCGGAAGCTGATCCCTTAGGTCGTCAGGCAGGAGCTTATGATGGGACAATGTCAATTTTAACCGGTATCGCAGCCAGACGCTCAATCGAAAAAGGGCAGCCGATTAAGATCCAGGACCTGCTTCAGTTCCCTGCAGATTTTGGCAGCTAAAAACTTAAATAGTTTAAAAAACTGCTAAAATTTTTAATTAAAATTCCTCCAGCTCCAGAAAAAAGTCTAATTAAAACTATATAAATTGCTGTTTTTAAGTATTTTAAGACCTCTGATTTTTAATCAGAGGTCTTTAACTTTTCTGTAGGCAAGAGGTGATAGATCGGTAATTTCCTTAAAAATTCTGCCGAAGTGAGTAATATTATTGAAACCAACCTCAGTTGCTATTTCTGTAACAGAAAGCTTACTCTGCTGCAGCAGTTTGCCTGCCTCCATAATTTAAATAAAATTGACCAAAATACTTATCTTTAGCTTAAAATTTGCTTATTTACTAAAATGATTATATAATATTTTATTGAAGAAAGAAAATTGGAGGCAAAAGATTTGAGAATTTTAGGACTGGATTATGGCAATAAAAGAGTTGGAGTAGCAGTTAGTGATTCCTTAGGCTGGACAGCTCAGCCGCTGGCAACACTTAAGATGCACGGACATCAGGAACTGCTTGCAGAAATTAAAGAGTACATAGAAAAATATGAAGTAGAAAAAATAGTGGTCGGAATGCCCTATAACATGGATGGTACAAGGGGCAAAAGAGCGGAAATAACTCAGGCATTTATTAATTTTTTAAAAAACAAGCTTGAGCTTCCGATAATTATTCAGGACGAAAGGCTGACAACAAGTCAGGCAGAAAATATTCTGCTTGAGGCAGATGTCAGCCGTCAGGGCAGAAAAAAGGTGATTGACAAACTGGCTGCTTCTTTAATTCTGCAGTCCTATCTTGATCAGCAGTAATGAACTGGTACCG
>JBKHFK010000086.1:0-7108 GCA_046540295.1 Halanaerobium sp. | reverse complement strand
GATTAAACCGGAAGCTGAGATCTATGAGCATCTTTTAGAGAAATTTAATTTAAAGGCAGAAGAAACAATTTTTATTGATGATTCTAAAGAAAATATTAAGGCTGCCCTCAAAAAAGGGATCAGAGTAATTCACTTTGAGGATGCAGGTAGCTTAGAAAAAGAGTTAAAATTATATCTCAGGGAGTGACAATTATGCCTCACATTTTATTTGGTCGTTCAAAGGAACTGGAAATTGAAATCACAGAATATTTAGACCTCGTCAATCAGGGAGCACTTACCTTTAAAAGAGATTTAAAAAGATATATTAAGAAAGATTTTGAACTGTTTGAAGAATCGTTGACAGATATTAAAGAGATTGAAAATAATGCTGATGAGCATCAAAAAGATATTAAATATAAGCTCTATAAATATATGCTGATCCCGGAATCAAGAGCTGATGTTTTAAACATTGTTGAAGAAATTGATACAATTACTGATCTGGCAAAAGAAGTAATTTACGAAATATCTATAGAAAAACCAATGATTCCGGCTGAACTGGAAAATGATTTTTTGGAACTGGTCGAAAACAGTGCTGAGGCAGTTGACATGCTGGTTAAAGCAGTTAGAGCTTTTTTTGAAGAAATTTCTCAGGTCAATGATTATGTAAATAAGGTTCATTATTTTGAACATCAGGCGGATAAAAATGAGGAGAGACTTAAAAGAAGAATTTTTTCCAAAGAGTGTGAAAAAGTTGAGATAGCCTACAAACTGCAGCTGAGATATTTTATTGAAGAGATTGCAGCCCTATCTGACCAGGCCGAAATGGTCAGTGAAGATGTTTCTGTAGCAGCTGTTAAAAGAAGAATTTAAATCAGTAAATGGTGGTGTAAATAATGATAGAAGTTATAATTTATCTTTCCAGTGGGCTCTTTTTAGGCTGGTCTTTAGGTGCCAATGATGCAGCAAATATTTTTGGGACAGCAGTTGGCAGTAAGATGATTAAATTTTCCACAGCTGCTTTGATAATGACGATTTTTGTAATTCTTGGTTCAGTAGTCAGTGGGGCAGGAGCCTCTCATACTCTTGGAGCTTTAGGCCAGGTCGGAACTTTACCGGCGGCCTTTGTTGTTGCTTTTGCTGCAGCAGTGGCGGTTTCCTGGATGACTAAATTAAGCCTGCCTGTTTCTACCTCCCACTCTATTGTTGGAGGAATCATTGGCTGGAATCTTTATTCAGGTTATGCAACTGATTTAAGTGTTTTAAGAGAGATTGTGGGAGCCTGGATTTTTTCACCGGTTCTATCTGCGATTTTTGCTGTTATATTATATTTTGCTTTTAGAAAATGGTTAAATAATGCCAGGATTCATCTGCTTCAGCTTGATTTTTATACCCGCTGGGGTTTGTTAATTGTTGGTGCTTTTGGTTCTTATTCTCTGGGAGCCAATAACATTGCCAATGTAATGGGAGTTTTTACAGGAATTATGGAGATTCCGGATTATAATCTGGGTATTTTTACTTTTAGCGGTGCTCAGCAGTTATTTTTACTGGGCGGAATTGCAATTTCTGTTGGAGTTTTTACTTATTCTAAAAGAGTAATGCTCACAGTCGGTTCAAATATCATGGACATAACTCCTATCGGTGCCTTTATTGTTGTACTTGCAAGTTCAACTACACTTTTTGTCTTTGCTTCTGCCACCCTGAAAAACTTTTTGATAATGCTGGGGCTTCCTTCTCTGCCGCTGGTACCTGTTTCAAGCTCACAGGCTGTGGTCGGTGCTGTTTTAGGTCTGGGGCTGGCTAAGGGGGGAAGGAATATTAATTTTAAGCTGCTGGGAAAAATCGGTATCGGCTGGGTGCTGACTCCAATTACAGCTGCTGTTATTTCATTTTTCTTATTGTTTTTTATGCAGAATGTTTTTATCAGAACAGTTGTCTGAAACTGGAACCAAATCGGAGAGGTTAATTGAAAATGCTGTAATTTATAAACTTAATAAGTTAATAAGGTTTAGAGAGGTGATAAGATGTTTGAATATATTCAGCTGACTAGTTATCTGCAGCTGATAGTAGATAAATTGGAAGCTAATCTTTTGGTCTGGTCCAATTTAATCGAATTAATTATTTTTGCAGTGCTTACTGCAGCTGCTTTTTTTCTATCAAAATTTTTATACAGTTTTGCTGATGAGCTGCTGGGCAGGATTAAGGCTCTAAATGAGCGTAAAAAAACCAGAATACTTACTAAATTATTATATCCTTTAACTTTAATGATTTTAATTGGTATTTATTATATTCTGGCTGCAGCCTTTGGTCTGCCGGTTGTGATTCTCAGTATTTTTGGCAACCTTGTTTCGGCCTGGTTGATAGTAAAGACGATAACTCTGTTTTTTCCCCGGAATAAGATGTTCCGCTTTATTTCAATTTTGATCTGGATTATTGCAGCTTTAAGAATATTAAATATTTACCAGGAAACAATTAATTTTTTAAATAGTTTAGCTTTTAACAGCGGAAATCTAAGAATTTCTTTATTATTAATTTTAAAGGTAATTATAATTTTCAGTATTTTATTCTGGCTGGCTGGAAAAATAAGCCGCCTGGTAACCAGTAGAATTGATAAAAGTGAGGGTTTAACCCCCTCTGTAAAAGTTTTATTAAATAAAATATCCAAATTTTTAATTTTCACCTCAGCTGTACTCTTTACTTTAAGTGCAGTTGGAATAGATTTAAGTGCCTTTGCTTTCCTCGGTGGTGCTATAGGTGTTGGTTTAGGTTTTGGACTGCAGAAAATAGTTTCCAATTTTATCAGTGGAATTATTATTCTGGCTGATAAATCAATCAAACCCGGAGATGTGGTTGAAATCGGAAGTGTTTACGGCTGGGTCAGAAAACTTGATACTCGTTTTGTTTCGGTTGTAACCCGTTCCGGTAAGGAATTTTTAATTCCAAATGAAGATTTCATTACCAAGGAGGTAATCAACTGGTCTTATAGTGATGAACTGGTCAGAGTGGATGCGGAAGTGGGAGTTTCTTATAACAGTGATTTAAGGCTGGTACAGGAACTGATGATGAAGGCAGTCGAGGAAAAGAAAAGGATTCTGGATCAACCTGCTCCTAATGTGCTTTTAATCGGTTTTGGTGACAGTTCAGTTAATTTTGAGCTTCGCTTCTGGATCAGTGACCCGCGCAATGGAATTCAGAATATCCGCAGTGAAGTTCTATTATCAATCTGGGATCGTTTTAAGGAAAATGAGATTGAAATTCCATTCCCACAGCGGGATTATCATCTAAAATCAATGCCGGAGGGTTTAAATAAATATTTTGAAACTAATAAATCAAAGCAGAACAATGAAAAGCTGAAGAATAATAAAAATGATTTAAATGAGGAGGCTAATCATGGGTAAAATTTTAATTCCTTTAGCTGATGGATTTGAAGAAATTGAAGCTGTGACCAACATTGATGTTTTAAGGAGAGCTGGTCTGGAAGTAGTTACTGCCGGTATTGGCAGTAAAAAGATTAAAGGTGATCACGGAATTAAATTTGAAACTGATACTGAAATTTCAGAAATAAGTTCAGATGAATTATCCGCTGTAGTCCTACCGGGTGGGATGCCTGGTGCTGCAAATTTAAGGGATAATTCGGACTTATTAAAGTTAATTAGAGCTGTAAATGAAAAAGGTGGTTTATGTGCAGCAGTCTGTGCAGCTCCGATTGTGCTTGAGGCGGCAGGTATTTTAGACGGGAAAAATGCAACCAGTTATCCCGGTTTTGGTGATCAGATGGAATCAGCAAATTATAGAGAAGAAAGAGTAGTGATTGATGGCAATATCATAACCAGCAGAGGTCCGGGAGTTGCTATGGAATTTGCTTTAACCATTGTAGAGTATCTGCTTGATGGTAAAGAAAGAATTGAATTAGAAAAGGCAATGCTGGTTAAAAAATAAGATAATCTATTTAAAAAGTCTCCCCCTTTTTGGGGGAGCTTTTATCAAATTTAAATGGTATTATTGAAAATTTACTTATATTTAAAAAGGATAAAATAATATTTAAAATAACATCTGTTCAATACTTAAAGTTCTTTGTTTAAGGGGGAGTATAATGGCGGCAATTAAATTAAGCGAAATTGATCATATTTTCGAAAAATACGAAGGCAAAAACGGAAAATTGATTCCTGTTCTGCATGAGATACAGGAAGAAGTCGGCTATCTTCCGGTAGAAGTTCAGCGCTATGTAAGTGAGAAACTTGGAGTTGCGATGAGTAAAATTTATGGAGTAATCAGTTTTTATTCTTTTTTTACTACAGAACCCAGAGGAGAGCATACAATTGGGGTCTGTATGGGAACTGCCTGTTATGTCAAAGGGGCAGAGGATATTTTAAATAGATTAAGGGAAGAATTAAAAATTGAGACAGGCCAGACAACTGCTGATAATAAATTTACAATGACTATGACCCGCTGTCTGGGAACCTGCAGTAGGGCACCGGTAGTTATGATTGATGACAGGGTTTACGGCAATCTCACAGCAGCAAAAGTTCCAGAAATAATCAATAAATATTAATAATTGGGGTGTAAATATGGCAAAAAAAGAAATCTTAATCTGTGCCGGAACTGCCTGTTTATCGGCTGGAGCAGAGGAGATCAAAGATAAGTTTGAGGAGGAAATAAAAGAATTAAATTTGACTGAAGATTATGAAATAAAAACTGTGATCAGCAGTACCGGCTGTATTGGTCCCTGCAGTCTGGGTCCAATCGCAATAGTTAAGGATGATAATACTTTTTACGGACATTTAAAAACAGGCGATGTGGCCAG
Source organism: Halanaerobium sp. (assembly GCA_046540295.1). GTDB lineage: Bacteria > Bacillota > Halanaerobiia > Halanaerobiales > Halanaerobiaceae > Halanaerobium. The sequence continues at coordinate 2,328 of JBKHFK010000086.1, read as the reverse complement.
AATTGTAAAGGAACATCTCTTAAACGGCAGAGTTGTCCAAGATTTATTAACTGAAGAAGAGGGAGAAAAAGTAGAGGATTTTAAAGAAATTCGCTTTATGAAAAAACAGAAGCGAATTGCCTTAAGAAACACGGGGATTATTGATCCAAATAAAATTGAAGAGTATCTGGAAAGAGATGGCTATCAGGCTTTAAAAACTGTACTGAATAAGCTGACTCCACTGGAAGTAATCGATGAGATCAAAGAATCAGAACTCAGAGGCAGAGGAGGAGCCGGTTTTCCGACAGGTTTAAAGTGGAGCTTCGCTCATCAGGCAGCAGGAGAACAAAAATACATAATCTGTAATGCCGATGAGGGAGATCCGGGTGCATTTATGGACCGCAGTATTTTAGAGGGTGATCCTCACAGTATTATTGAGGCAATGGCCATTGCCGGTTATGCAATTGGTGCAGATCAGGGTTTTGTCTATGTGAGGGCAGAATATCCGCTGGCAGTTAAAAATTTAAAAATTGCGATCAGGGCAGCAGAAAACAATGGCTATTTGGGCAGCAATATTTACGGCAGTGATTTTTCCTTTAATCTGGAAGTGCGTGTTGGAGCAGGAGCCTTTGTCTGCGGTGAAGAAACAGCCTTAATCGCTTCTATTGAAGGCAAAAGAGGTCAACCTTCAACCAAACCACCCTATCCTGCCAATTCTGGCTTATGGGGAAAGCCAACTGTAATCAATAATGTAGAAACTCTGGCCAATATTGTGCCAATTATTAATCAGGGCAGTGAGTGGTTTAAGAGTATTGGTACCGAAAAAAGTAAGGGAACCAAAGTATTTGCAGTAGCAGGTGATGTTAAAGAAACTGGTCTGGTTGAGGTACCAATGGGCACAACTTTAAGAGAAATAGTTTTTGAAATAGCAGGCGGAATTGCTGGCGGCAGAGAGTTTAAAGCAGCCCAGATTGGTGGACCCTCTGGAGGCACAATTCCGAAAGAATACTTAGACTTAAAAATAGATTATGAGTCAGTTAAGGAAGCAGGAGCAATAGTTGGCTCCGGTGGACTGGTGATTATGGATGAGGATAATTCAATGGTTGATGTGGCAAGATTTTTCCTTGATTTTACTGAAGATGAATCCTGCGGTAAATGTACTCCCTGTCGGGTTGGTACCAGGAGAATGCTTGATATTCTGGAGAAAATTCTGGACGGCAGAGGCAGTCAGCAGGATCTTGACAAATTAGAAAAACTGGGAAATGTAGTTAAAGGAACCTCTCTCTGTGGACTGGGGCAGACAGCTCCCAATCCAGTTTTGAGTACACTTAAGTACTTTAGAGAAGAATATGAGGAACTAATTAATAAAACAGAGGAGGGGAATTAAATCGTGCAAATTATTATAGATAAACAGAAAATTGAGGTTGAAAAAGGAAAAACTGTTTTAGAAGCAGCTGAAGAGAACGGGATTGAAATTCCAACTCTCTGCCACAGTCCATTTCTGGAGGATGTTGGTGCCTGCAGAATGTGTTTAATTGAAGACCTTAGTGATGGTAAATTGAAAACTTCCTGTACAACTGAAGTAAAAGAGGGGATGGAACTCTTAACTAAAAGTGAGAGAGTGGAAGAATCGCGGCGGACAATTCTGGACCTCTTAATTTCCGATCATCCCCTGGACTGTATGACCTGTGAGGCAGATGGCAGCTGTACCCTTCAGGATTTGGCCTACCAGTATGGAATTGAGCGCTCTTCCTATGGCACAAAATCTGAAGCTCGCTTTAAGGTGGAAAGAGATAATGAATTTATAGAGCTGGATCCGGATAAATGTATTTTATGTGGTAAATGTATTCGAGTTGATCAGGATATTCAGTGCTCAGATGCCATAGATTTTGTAGAAAGGGGCTTTCAGACCAGAGTGGGAGCGGCCAATGATCAGGGGCTGGGAGGCGATGATTCGACCTGTGTTTTCTGTGGTCAGTGTGTGGAACTCTGTCCAACTGGAGCTTTAAGTTATATTCCTTCTCAAAAAAAGGGGAGAGAATATGATTTTGAAAAAACTGTTACAACCTGTCCCTACTGTGGAGTTGGCTGTCAGTTGGAGCTGAAAACTAAGGATAGAAAAGTTATTGAAGTTGGCTCAGTTTATCGAGAGGGAACTCCCAATCCCTATGGTGAAGCCTGTGTTAAGGGAAGATTTGGCTATGATTTTATCAATCACCCTGATCGACTCAAAAAACCATTAATCAAAAGGGATGGTAAATTCAAGGAGGCGGAATGGGAGGAAGCCCTGTCACTGGTGGCCGAAAAGCTAACTGAAATCAAAGATGAATATGGTGCTCAGGCACTGGC
>JBKHFK010000085.1:0-7117 GCA_046540295.1 Halanaerobium sp. | reverse complement strand
TGCACTTTTTCTTTTTAGCTTTATTTAAATGAAAAACTCCCCTTTTTTGATAAACAAATTAAATAGTGTAAACTGTTTACCCTGCAGGGGAGTATGATTAATTGAATGCTTATTTGCTTGAGATTATTTAATTATTTAACAACCATGACTGAGATCTTTGCATGCCTGACAATTTTATCACTAATACTACCAAGTAAGAATCTCTCCACCTTACCGTGACCCTTATCAGCAACCACTATTAGATCAAAATTGTTTTCTTCAGCATAATCACATACTTCATCTGCCGGATCACCATGCAGCAGAACCTTCTCAGGTTTAATGCCCTTTTCTTTAAAAAATTCAGCATCTTCATCCAGGATCTTCTGCCTCTTTTCCTTAATTGTATCTTCCTGCTGTTCCATAATCTCTTCCATGGTTTCTGCAGATAGATAAGAGGCCACTTCGTTAAACTGGTTAACTGGAATCTGAGCGGACTCTGTATAAACATGAATCAGGGTTACTTCTGCCTTTAAGTCTTCTGCAAGATCTGCAGCTTTCTTTGCAGCTTTTTGTGCACTTTGAGAACCATCAACAGCTACCAGAATCTTTTTCATAATATCGACCTCCTGTAATTATATAATTCGCTATTTGCTCAAAAAGTCCTTGTTAACTAAATAAATTATTCTAAATGTAGTTTAGTTAACTAATTCTGCTTCTCTAACAAACTATTAGATATAATTTTTTAGACATAAAAAATTAATAAAGCAGGCTTTTCTGCTGATATTCAGAAGGAGAAATCCCTGTTTCCTTCTTAAAACTTTTATAAAAGTTAGAATAGTCACCAAAACTCAATTTCTCCGAAACTTCACCACAGGAGTAATCTTTAGAAAGCAGCTCTCTGGCCTTCATAATTTTTTTATAATTAATATACTGGATCAGAGAAAATCCTGTATTTTCTTTAAATAAATGTGAGAGATAATATTTATCAAGATAAAATTCCCGGGCCAGCATGTCCAAACTAAATTTTTTCTCCAGATTATTATTGATAAATCTTATTACCTTAGAAACTTTTTCATCATAAATTATAGAATCCTTATCATGATCTCTATTTTTTTCAAAAGCCTGATTGAGCAGATACAAAATCTGCACAAAAATACTTTCAAGTATGATTTCTTTCCCTTCAATCTCCTTTTTTAAATATTCCTGTACAGACTTCAGCAAACGGTCAATCTGATATTCTTCCAGCCTACTGCTTGATATTCTATTAAAATGACCGCTCTGGCGTTCTTCAAAACAGGCTAATAAATTAAAGTCATCACTGCTGTATTTGCTGAAATACCAGGGGGCAAAGTGGACAGCCATCCTCTCATAAATTAGATTTGAATTAAAAACCGGTTTGTGGATTTCCTGATTATTGATTAAAAGTAGATCCCCAGCTCCAATATGATAACCATGCCCATCAATATAATAGGTTACATCACCATTAATAAAATAATATATTTCATATAAATCATGAATATGAATCTCAAAATCCTCTTCCGATTTTTCGATATTAGATCGGTTATAAAAAAGATCAAATTCTTGCTTAGAAAATGAATGATAAAACTCCTGCACAATAATTCTCCTCTCCAGCAGCAACTTTAACTGAGATATATCAATTATATAACAAGATTTGCAATATATAAAGCAATATCTGTAAAGATATTTTTATAGTTGTAGTTTATAATTATATTAGAAGAATTTTTAGAATTATTTACACAATAAATACAGGAGGGATATTATTGTATTATTCAGGTTTTGCAGATGAAGCTGCTGCTACTATTGAAAAACAAATAGAAGTGACAAAAGAATTGGGCTGGAAATATATTGAATCTCGTAATATTGAAGGTACGAATATTACCGATATTAGTGAGCAAAAGTTCGAAGAGATATCCAGTAAGTTACAGGAATCAGGAATTGAAATCAACTGTTTTGGCAGTGCTGTTGCCAACTGGGGAAAGGATCCTCGTGCTGAAGAATCTTATGCTGAGAGCAGAGAAGAATTAAAGCGGGCTATCCCAAGGATGCAGAAACTGGGAACTAAAATGATCAGAGGAATGAGTTTTGGTATTCCCCAGGATTTATCACCATATAATTCAGAACTGGAAAAAAGGATTATTAAAAATCTAAAAGAACTGGTTGCAATCTGCGAAAATGCAGGGATTACTTATGTCCACGAAAACTGTATGAATTATTTTTCTCAGTCATATGAGCATATGGACAGGCTGATTGAAGAAATTGATTCACCAAATTTCAAAATTGTCTTTGATACTGGAAATCCAGTTATGTCAGATAATAGAATGGGCGAGCCTCCATATCAGAAGCAGACAAGCTGGGGCGCCTATCAACACTTAAAAGATAAAATTGCCTATGTGCATATCAAAGATGGAATCTATATTAGAGAAGCTGAGGGTATCTTTCCTGAGATGGATTACAAATATCCCGGTGAAGGAAATGGTCAGGTCAAAAAAATTGTTAAAGATCTCCTGCAAAGTGGTTATGACGGCGGATTTTCGATTGAGCCTCATATGGGAGCAGTCTACCACAATCAAAATCAAAATAATGAAGCAGATGCAAAATATAACACTTATTTAGAATACGGCAGGCGATTTATGAATTTAGTTGAAGAAATTAAAAGTGAAATCGAGGAGGAAAATAATGGCTGAAGTTAAAGTTGGAATCATTGGAATTGGTAATATGGGAACAAGTCATGCAGAAGATATTTTCCAGGGAAAAGTACAAGAAGCTGTACTGACAGCTGTCTGTGATCTTGATCAGCAGCGGCTTGAATGGGCAAAGTCGAATTTAGGGCAGGATATCAGCTGTTTTTCAACTCCAGAAGAATTTTATGCTGAAGCCGATATTGAGGCAGTTATTATCGCAACTCCACATTATGATCATCCTCCTCTGGCAGTTGAAGGTTTTAAAAATAAGCTTCATGTTCTGATCGAAAAGCCGGCTGGAGTCTACACCAAAGCAGTTCGCGAAATGAATGAAGCTGCAGCAAAATCAGATAAAGTTTTTGCAATTATGTACAATCAGCGAACCAGAGCTGTTTATAGAAAACTAAAAGATTTAATTGACTCTGGTGAACTGGGAGAAATTAAAAGAACCAACTGGATTATCGACTGGTACCGCTCACAGAGTTACTACAACAATGGCGGCTGGAGAGCAACCTGGGAAGGTGAAGGTGGTGGTGTTCTTTTAAATCAGGACCCACATCAGCTTGATATCTGGCAGTGGACCTGTGGTATGCCTGTAAAAGTAAGAGCTTTTGCTGAAAATGGCAAATACCACAACATCGAAGTTGAAGATGATGTAACAGCCTATGTAGAATATGAAAATGGGGCGACTGGAGTCTTTGTAACTTCAACCGGTATTGCTCCAGAAACAAATAGACTTGAAATCACAGGCAATCAGGGCAAATTAATTCTGGAAGATAATAAGATCAGTTTTAGAAGACTGAGAACTCCGGAAAGAGAATTTAATAAAAATTATGAAGGCGGATTTGGCAGTCCTGAATGCTGGGAATGTAAAATTCCAGTTCCCGGTGATAACCCGGAACACCTGGGTATTTTAAATAACTGGATCAATGCAATTTTGAATGATGCTGAGCTAATTGCCCCCGGAGAAGAAGGAATCAAAGGGCTGACAATCTCCAATGCAATGCACCTTTCTGCCTGGACAGATGACTGGGTTGAACTGCCTCTGGATGAAGATTTGTTTAAATCAGAACTGGATAAAAAAATAAAAAATTCAACTTTTGTTAAAGAAAATTCAGAAGCTAAAACCATGAATGTAGATGGCACATTCTAAATAGAGAGTAAATTTGATTTTTAAAAAAGTTAATTAAAAAAGGAGAATCTGGAAATGGAAATATTAAAAGCAGCAGTTATCGGCTGTGGTAATATTTATCCCGTACATGCAGATGTTTTAAGCAGCAGAGAAAATGTTGAATTAAAATATATGGTTGATATTAAAAAAGATAGAGCCCAGAAAGCAGCAGAAAAATACGGCTGTGAATATCTTACAGATTATACAGAGCTTTTAAATAGAAATGTTGATGTGGTTCATATCTGTACTCCTCACTTTCTGCATGCACCAATGGCCATAAAATTTCTTAAAGAAAATATTAATGTATTGGTTGAAAAACCTCTTGCTTTAAATTATGAGCAGGGTAAAGAATTAATGAATGCAGCTGAAAACAGTAAGGCTCAGCTGGGAGTGTCTTTTCAGAATAGATTTAATGAAAATAATCAGCGGGCCAAAAAAATACTGAAAGATGGTTCCCTGGGTAAAATTAAGGGGATTAAAGGCCTTGTAACCTGGCACCGGGACAAGGACTATTACCTTAATGATGAGTGGAAAGGTTTTTATGATACAGAGGGTGGAGGAGTCTTAATCAATCAGGCTATCCACACTCTTGATTTAATCCAGTGGTTTGGAGGAACAGTAAAAGCTGTAAAAGGTAATATAGATACCCGAGTTCTAGATGATGTAATTGAAGTTGAAGATACAGCAGATGCCACTCTTTATTTTAAGGATGACTTTAATGCTATCTTCTATGCTACAAATGCTTTCAGCAGCAACAGTCCAGTTGAAATTGAAATAGACTGTGAAAAAGGAAATATGCGGCTCTTTAATGATCAACTGCTGGTCAAAAAAGAAGATCAGCTGGATAGTTTTAAAGAAAAGAGTGACAGCGGTTACAAAACTTACTGGGGCTATGGCCACCAGATGCTGATTGACTCTTTTTATAATGCACTGCAGACTAAAACAAAGAAGAATATTATTACTGCTGCCGAAGCTATTAAAACCTTAGAATTAATCAAAGGAATTAATACTTCAGCAAAAACAAGAAAAAAATATTACTTAAAGGGGCAGATAAAAAATGAAAATAGCAGCTCAACTTTATACAGTTAGAGATTTTACTCAAACACCTACTGAGATCGAACAAACTTTAAAAAAGGTTAAAAAGATTGGCTATAATGCAGTACAGGTTTCAGCCTTAGGCCCTATTAAGCCGGAAAGATTAAAAAATTTAGTTGCGGAAATTGGTCTGGAAATATGTGCAACTCATATAAGTTTTGAACGTCTGAAAAATGATCTGGACAGTGTAATTAAAGAACATAAACTCTGGGCCTGTAAGTATCTAGGGCTGGGAATTATGCCGGAAGAATATAGAAACAGTGCTCAGGGTATTAGAAAATTCATTCAAGAAATAACACCAATTGCCAGAAAAATAAAAGATAATGGCCTCCAATTTATCTACCACAATCACAATGTGGAATTTGCCAAATATGGAGATCAAACCGGGATGGATATCTTATTAGAAGAAAGTGAACCGGAAGTTTTTGATTTTGAAATTGATACTTACTGGATTCAGGCAGGTGGTGCCGATCCAGTTGAATGGATTAAAAATGTTGAAAATAGAATGAATGTTGTACATTTTAAAGATATGACTGTTGATGGCTGGGATCCTGTAATGGCAGAAGTCGGAGAAGGTAATCTAAACTGGGAGAGAATTACTGCAGCCTGTAAAGAAAATGGGGTCGAATGGGCCTGTGTAGAACAGGACATCTGTCCTGGCGATCCTTTTGACAGTCTTGAAATAAGTTTAAATAATCTTAAAAAAATGGGATTCTAATAAATCTCAATTATAATTAGATCCACAGAAAAAGCTCCTCAGCAGTTAAAATGGTATTAATTAAAATACCATTCAACTGAGAGGAGCCTTTATTTGTCCAAAGCTATTTATTTTTAACTTAATAAAGCTAAATTTTTCTGGTACTTTCTCTTTTTATTAAATTAACAGCAAGGGTTAGATTTTTATTGGGAACTTCTTCATTTTCTTCTTTTCCCAGGCGCTCCAGCAGTATCCGGGCAGAAATTTTCCCAATTTCATCAATTGGTCTGCTGATAGTTGTCAGAGCTGGACTTGAGTATTCAGCAAAATTTACATTGTCAAAGCCAACAACGCCAGCCTGTTCCGGAACTTTTATCCCCCTCTTCTTCAGCTCCTTTAATACCCCAAAGGCTGCCGCATCATTGGCCGCAAAGATTCCAACTCTTTTATCTTTAAGATCCCTTGAATCCAAAAAATCAGCTATATTCTGAGCAGCTTCTGATTCTACAAAAGAAGAAGAAATAATTTTATAATTAGTTTGATCTATTCCATTTTTCTGCATACAATCTCTAAAACCTCGTGCCCGATCTGCTGCAGTAACTGTAAATTCAGCTCCCTGAAGATGAATAAAATAATTATAATTGCATTCCAGCAGGTGTTCTGCAGCCTGATAGCCACCCTTATAATCATCAATTCTAATTTTGTCTATTCTCTCAGTATCCAGCTCTCGATCTAAAACTACCAGTGGAATTTCTTTCTTTATTAACTGGTTCAAATAGGAAGAATTTAAGGATGTTGAGGCTAGAATAAAACCATCGACCTGGCGCTGCATTAAATGCCTCATATATTCTTTTTCTCTTTTGGCATCCCATTCTGTATTTCCAATTACTGCATAATAGCCGGCTGCTCTCAGTTCTTTTTCTATACTTTTAACCAGATAAGAATAATAGAGATTGGCGATATCAGCAATTAAAACACCTATAGATTTGCTTTTTTTGGTCACCAACCCCTGGGCCAGACCATTTGGAATATAATCAAGTTCATCTACTGCCTTTAAAACTGCTTTCTCCTTTTCACGTGAAACATTGGCATTTTGATTAATCACTCTCGATACCGTAGAAATAGATACATTTGCTCTTTCTGCTACATCATTTATTGAAACCACTGTCTTCACCTCGGATTAATTATATTCTTTTTTTTATTTACATCAGACTATCAGCCAGATAAATACCGGCAGAGTAAGCCCCATAAAAACTATGGTCGCAAAAATTGCAGCTGAGGCAAATTCACTTTTATGTCCATATTTCTCCATAATCACAGAAGAACTAGCAAAAACAGGCATTGCTGCTTCAATAGTCATTACCCCTCTTAAAAGCGGTGAGATTTCAAATAAACCGAGCCCAAAATAAACCAGAGCCGGGAAAAATATTAGTCTTAAAAAAGAGACCAGGTAAACCTTCTGATTGCCCATAA
>JBKHFK010000084.1:0-7118 GCA_046540295.1 Halanaerobium sp. | reverse complement strand
TCTTCAAATAGAGCACTGATCAGATCAAAGCCAGCAACTCTTTCGGCCAGCGGTTTACCCAAAATTTTTGAGGCAATAACTACCCCGATCCCATCAGCGGTTGCCAGATCAGCTGAATTTAAAATTCCGGCCAGCTCACTGTCATCAGCTGCCAGAGCCAGCATTTCTGAATTGGGTGTTACCACCAGTGAGGGCTGAGAGCGATCAGCAGTCAGCTCTTTTACTCTTTCTACTGACTGCTCTAAATTGAGTCGATCTATATTTACATCAAGTATTTTTATCAGCTTTCGCAAGAGTCAACCTCCTCCAGCACCAGTTCGGCAAAATCTTCAGCTTCAGCTTTTTTAAGTTTTATAAACTCCTTAATCTTTTTGCGCAGGCTGTATCTTTCAGCGAAAATAGCTTCCAGCTTCTCTGCAGCCTGGTCTGCCTTTAAATCTTTAAGTTTAATTATGGGCAGGTAGTCAAGCTCAGCCATCAGCCCCTCAATTTTAGGATCATAGCTTAAAGCCAGCAGGGGAATCTGATTTAAGAGAGCAAAAATTAAACTGTGCAGGCGGACCCCGACAAATAAATCAAGCTGAGAAAAAGCACTCAGTGCTGCTTCTGGATCTGAAGATAAGTCTCTCAGCTCAGCCTCAGCCTCCAGTTTATCCTTTAACTGCTGCGAAATTTCTTCATCTGAACCCTGGTGCATTGGAAAAAGAATAAATTTAACATTTTTATCCCGGCTGAATTTATTTAAAGCCTGAGCCAGTTCTGAAATATAATCGACCGACCAGGGGCGGACAGAGATTCCCACTTCGATCTGTCCTTTAATCTGCTGTCTGAGATTATTCAGAGGCTGATAGAGGGCAAAAACCGGATCAACTGTCAGCTTAATCTCTCCAGTGACTCCGATTTCTCTGAGAAGATTTTTTGAGCCCTGATCTCTAACTCCAAGCAGTTCAAATCTATTAAGACTGAAAGCGGTAATTTTCCGGCTCCATTTTGTGTTGAGCGGCCCTGCACCCTGAGCATAATAAACCGTCTTTGTTCCCTGAAACCTGGCCAGCCAGGCCAGACCGAGATAATAGGGTACCGAAAAACTGCCGGTAACATCCTGCAGCAGACTGCCCCCACCGCTGATAAAAAGATCAGCCTCAGCCAGAGCGGCCAGAACTGGAAAAATTGAGTTCCGGCTGACAGCATTAAGCTGATAGCGCTCGGCAGTTTTTTCTGGCTCAGCTGAAAGAACAGTTATTTTAAGATCCTTAGCTTTAGCTTTTAAAAGTGAGGTTATTCCGGCCAGCACAGCCTCATCACCGAGGTTGTTAAAACCATAATAACCTGAAATTACAATTTTTTTCATTATTTAACCCCGGTCAGATAATATTTTTGATGCAGATAATTAAAGAGTTTATAAACTGCAATAATTACTGCAGCAGCTGCAAAACTCAGCCAGTAAGCGTGAAAAGTCCTGAGCAGGGAGATCATAACAGGTGTATGCAGATGAGAAAAGGTATTAACTGTTGTGATTACTCCCACTGAGGCCAGCATTAATAGTGGATAATAATATAATTCTTTTCTTTTAGCAGCAGTCAGATAAAGTGAAAAGATAAATAAAGGATGCCCAATTAAAAATTCCTTAAAGCGCGGCCGGACATAGAGAATTTTTTCGAGCAGACCGCGAATTGTCAGCTCCCAGGCCGGCACCGGCAGCAGTGGAAAGTTGCCGGTTCTACCTATATAAATTACGGCAATCAGGGCCAGCCCGGCTGCCAGAATGAGATGTTTAACCTGGATTACACTTTCCAGCAGCCTGGGTATTTCCTGCCGAAGGTCCTTTGCTCCCGGCCGGAAAAGATAATAAAGTGAGATTATAATCAGCGGCATTAAAAAGGATATTTTTACACCTCTAAAGTCACTAATTTTAAAAATAAAATCACTGTTATTTAAAGCAGCACTGACAAAAACCCCACCGACTAATGCAGTTAAAACAGCGGCCGTAAAATTAAAGAAAACAAAGGGCAGACTGAGCCCGGCTTCCATTTTTTCGCCTCCCCTGTCTTTTTCCAGCAGAAAGACAATTACCGCCAGTGAGGGAAAGACAACGGCAGAACCAAGAGCAGTGATCTGTCTTAATAAAGTTTCCCGCCCTGTATTTAAAAGTAGAATTCCGAGAGCAGCGGCAGCTAAAAAGAAAATATTCATCAGTTTTTGATATTTAAAAGCCGTAAAATAATTTAAGAGCAATATTCCGGCTGCTGTGACACCTGCTAAAATAGCCAGCAGCACCCAGCTGGAATTACTTACATATGGTGCTGGCTCAGCATTCCCCAGCCGGTAGCCTTCAGCTTCAAGACTGGAACTTAAAGCAGCAAGCAGAGAGAGATTACGATCTGCAAGCTGATTTCCCTTAAGATATGGTTTGTGATAAAGAATTTTTACATTTCTTTCTCTCACAGAAAGTAAATAACGGCTGATAATCCGCTGATTGTCTGCCGGATCAACCTCATCCTGCTGCATACTGTGGGTTCTGAGCAGCTGATAATCATTAAGCGGAGCCAATTTTTCAGCCCCATCCTGAGCGGCAATAAAGGCCTCTACCTTGCCATAAATTAGATCGTTCTCCCGCATTAAAGAGGCTGTCTCTTCAATTTTATCCGGAAAACCTGTTATTTCATCTCCATCAAAAATTAAGATCTCGGGCTCCAGTAATTCCAGGTTGCTGTTTAAAGCCCAAAAAGCGTTGATTTTATTATTACTGCGGTAAGCAATGTCCAGATCAATATCCCGCGCATTCTGCACCAGCCTGTCATTATAACCAAGATTTAAATCTTCCAATTTTTCGTGCCAGTTTGGAAAATAAAGAAAATCATAATCCTCAGCTTCAATAATTTCTGCCGAATATTCTCTCTGTAGTTCTGAAGACATCCTGCTCAGCTGTTCTTTTAAAGAATCACTAAAAACAGCAAAAATTGCTGAGTTTTCGAGTTCACTGATTTTAATTCCATTATCTTCTAAATCACTCTGAAATTCACTTCCGGCCAGTTTAATATCCAGGGCCTCAATTCTTTTTAAAGCCCCATTATCAACAAAATCTTCCAGACTCTTTTGATAGACAGCCAGAGCAGTAATTCCGTTATCCTTAAACTGCTGCAGATCTAATTCTGGAGAAAGTGATTTAAGTTCTGTATATGCTTCTCCATCGAGCACAATTTCTACACCCTGATTTTGATCAACTTCATTAATTCTTGCAGTCAGAGTCCAGGCAGCCGCAAGAAAAGTTATTAAAATAACTCCAATTAGTATTTTCTTCAAGAAATTCACCTTTTCCTCTATAATAATTAGTTACTGCTCACTTCTGAATTTTAAATATGCTTCAATAAATTCATCCAGATAACCATCCATCACCTTATCAACATTACCTTCTTCAAAATCTGTCCGGTGGTCCTTGATTAGATTATAGGGATGAAAAACATAGGATCTGATCTGACTTCCCCAGGCAATTTCCTTGTGTTCTCCACCTAATTCATCAATTTTTTCTGCCTGTGCTTCTTCCTTTAATTCGAGCAGTTTGGCAGTTAAAATTTTCATAGCTGTTTCCTTATTTTTATGCTGGGAGCGCTCGTTCTGACACTGGACCACCACTCCTGTCGGCTGGTGGGTAATTCTAACTGCAGAGTCAGTTTTATTGACATGCTGACCTCCGGCACCACTGGCCCGGTAGGTATCTATTTTTAAGTCATTTTCGTCAATATCAACTTCTATATCATCATCAATCTCCGGCATTACATCAACCGAAGCAAAGGAAGTATGACGGCGGCCGGAGGAATCAAAAGGCGAAATTCTGACCAGACGGTGTACCCCTTTTTCCCCTTTTAAATAACCATAGGCATAATCACCGCTGACCATCATTGTTACACTCTTGATCCCGGCTTCTTCACCCGGATTAAAATCCAGGGTCTGCAGCTGATAACCACTGGACTCTGCCCAGCGGCTGTACATTCGAAGCAGCATCTGAGCCCAGTCCTGAGATTCAGTACCTCCTGCACCGGGATGAATGGATAAAATTGCATTATGATCATCATATGGTTCATTTAAGCGCAGTTTGAGTTCCAGTTTTTCCAGCTCCCTTTCCAGTTCGGTCAGAGTCACTTTAAGCTCACTTTCTAAGCTCTGCTCCTCTTCGGCTGCCAGTTCTAAATAGATCTCAGCCTCCTCAAATCTCTCTTCCAGCTGATTGATAATCTTCATTCTTTTTTTTATACGATCCAGCTGCCGGGATTTTTTGCGGGCATTTTCCTTATCATCCCAGAAACCACCGGCGCCCATCTCAGCTTCTATCTCTTTTTTATTCTGAAGCAGTTTTTTCCGGTCAAAGTAAATCACTCAAATCCTGAAATCTCTGCCTTAATTCCGAAAGTTTATCCTTAAAATTGTTATTCACTCAAATCATCTCCCACAACACTTTTTATATTTTTTACCACTACCGCAGGGACAGGGATCATTGCGCCCCGGCTCTTCTTCCTTAACTACAGTTGCCTGACCTACACTGCCATCACCGGAAGTTGATCTATCATTTCCCTTTGACTGACCTTCTAAAGCAGCCTGAGGGGAAGAATAGTTTAACTGCTGCTGATTAATCTCCTGTTTTGGTACATTTTCTTTTTCCTCAACTTCAACTTTAAAGGCAGTTTCAACTATATCTTCTCTAATGGAAGAAGTCAGCTCATTGAACATATCAAAGGATTCGAACTTATATTCTGTCAGCGGATCTTTTTGACCAACTGCACGCAGCCCAATTCCCTGTCTTAATTCATCCATGTTGTCCAGGTGAGTCATCCATTTGCGGTCTATAACTCTTAAAGCCAGGAATTTAATTATTTTATTAAACCTTTCAGAATCAATTTTCTCCCGCTTAGCCTGATAAGAAGCCAGAGAACTTAAAGTAATTTTTTCTTTGATTTCGGCTTTTTCTATTCTTTCTAAATCTGCATTTTCCATATCCCTGGCCAGACCAATTCCGTGCAGATATTCAAACATAGCTTCTAAATCCCATTCATCAGGATGCAGATCTTCGGAAATAAACATCTCCATTACATCTTCCAGGAGCTGTTCCAGCATTCCGGCAATCTTTTCTTCCAGCTCATCTGTAGTCAGCAGAGTTCTCCGCTGCTGATAAATAACCTCACGCTGTTTATTTAAAACATCATCATATTCTAAAATAGCCTTTCTGATGTCAAAGTTGCGGCTTTCTACCTTCTGCTGAGCCCGTTCAATTGAATTAGAAATCATCTTATGCTCAACAGGCTGATCCTCATCTACACCAAGTTTATCCAGAATTCCATTTATTTTATCAGAACCAAAGAGTCTTAAAAGATCATCTTCCAGGGATACATAAAACTGTGATGATCCGGGATCTCCCTGACGTCCGGCACGTCCGCGCAGCTGGTTATCAATCCGGCGGCTTTCGTGACGCTCTGTACCTAAAACATGGAGACCACCGAGTTCTACAACACCTTCACCTAAGACAATATCTGTACCCCGACCGGCCATGTTGGTAGCAATGGTTACACTCTTTTTCTGTCCGGCATCCTTAATTATATCTGCCTCACGCTCATGGTTTTTGGCATTTAAAACTTCATGCGGCACATTTTCGCGCTTCAATTCCCGGCTCAACATCTCCGAATTTTCAATATCAGCAGTACCAACCAGTACCGGCTGACCTTTTTTATATAAATCTTTTATCTCTGTAATCACAGCTTTATATTTCGCTTCTTTATTGGTAAATACCAGATCAGGCTTATCATCTCTGATCATCGGCTCATTTGTCGGCACAACCACAACCGGCATATCGTAAATTTTAATAAACTCTTCTTCCTCAGTTTCAGCTGTACCTGTCATTCCAGCCAGTTTGCCATACATTCTAAAGAAATTCTGGAGGGTGATCTTGGCAAAGGTCTGACTTCCCTTCTGGACCTCTACTCCCTCTTTAGCCTCAATGGCCTGGTGTAAGCCCTCACTGTAGCGGCGTCCTTCCATTACCCGACCCGTAAATTCATCTACAATTTTTACCGCTCCATCCTTAACAATATAGTCACGATCTTTTTTCATTAAGGTATGGGCTTTTAAGGCCTGATTTAACTGGTGGTTGAGCTTGAAGTTTTCTTCTGAATACAGATTATCCACATTCAATTTTTTCTCAGCTTTTTCAACACCGGCTTCAGTCAGTGTTACCAGCTTATTTTTCTCATCAATTTCATAATCCTCTTCCCTTTTTAAGGCAGGAATAACCCGATTAAACTTGCGGTAATCAGAACTTTTTTCCTGTACCGGTCCGGAAATAATTAGCGGTGTCCGGGCCTCATCAATTAAAATACTGTCAACCTCATCTAAAATTGCATAGTGGTGTTCCCGCTGAACTAAGTCTTCTTCCTTATAGGCCATATTATCCCGCAGATAATCAAAGCCAAACTCATTATTGGTACCATAGGTAATATCACAGTTATAGGCTTCTCTCCTCTCGGCAGGAGTCATCCCACTTAAAATTACACCTACTGACATTCCCAAAAATCGATAAATCTGGCCCATCCACTCACTATCTCTTTCGGCCAGATAATCATTAACAGTAACCACATGGACACCCTTACCTGTTAGAGCATTTAAATAAACAGGCAGAGTTGCAGCCAGAGTTTTACCCTCACCGGTTTTCATTTCCGCAATTTTTCCCTGATGAAGTACAATACCTCCAATCAGCTGTACATCATAGTGGCGGAAGCCGGCTTCTGTTGACCTCTGCGAAGCCTCTCTGACAACAGCAAAAGCCTCAGGCAGCAGATCATCAAGACTCTCTCCATTTTGATGTCTATTTTTAAATTCTTCTGTTTTAGCCTTCAATTCCTGATCACTTAAAGCCTGCATTTCAGGCTCTAAAGAATTAATTTCCTCGACAATCGGTTCTAATTTTTCCAGTTCTTTTTCATTTGCATCTTTAAATAAGTTCTTGAGGAACTCAAACATTTATCTTCCTCCCTAAATTAATTATCGTTATCTCTTTATTCACACCATCTCAATCAAAGTAATTATATCATCTTAAGCTTTAAAACTCAATTAAAGACAGATTAGATTATTAA
>JBKHFK010000083.1:0-7150 GCA_046540295.1 Halanaerobium sp. | reverse complement strand
AAATCACGAATATATATTTTTTTATAATACATTTAATCTCCATCCCCAATTAACTCAGAAATAATTATTCTCTCTGCTTCTTTTAAAATTTCCTGCTGTAAATTTTGATCAGCGTAAAATTTATGATTTTCGCGGTCTTCTGGATCCTGATTCCCCTGCCAGATTTCTCCCCATTCTGCCAGCAGTTCCTGATTTAACTCTTCTTCATTTAAAATCTCATTAATTAAGCTTTCTATGTTCTGGTAAAGTGGGTTATTATCTCTTAATTCAGCCAGTTTGGGCAGAGCTTCAGCTGTTCTAAAAATAATTGAATGCAGCCAGCAGCCCGGAATCTGATTATAATTGAGCTGCCGAAATTCTGCCAGCAGAGTTTCTTCCAGTTCTTCCCGGTCATTTTCAATATACTGATGCAGTTCAGTCCGACCCTTAAGCAGCAGACGAATTATTACCGCTTCAGTTGGAAATTTTTGCTTTTTGTTCTGCCTGCTTATCTTTTCTCTGAGCTCCTCAATTTTTTCCCGCAGCAGTCTCTGCAGCTGACTAATATTTTTCAAATCTTCTTCTGCTAAATTAATTTCCAGCTGACGGTAGATAACCGGAGCCAGTGGAATAAATTTTTCACTGCTCTTTAAATTGCTGTCAACCTCAACTAAAATTGCTCCTTTAGCCCCCTCTTCACTGATATTATGGCCCTGCAGGGTTCCAGGATAAAAAACTGCAGGTTCCTCATTGAGCCTCTGATACTGGTGCAGATGGCCGAGAGCCCAGTAATCTATTTCTTTTTTAGTCAGCAGATCACTCTTGCTAACAGGTACATAGCGGTTAGTATCCTTAGTCAAAGCTGTATGCAGCAGGGCAATATTAAAAACCGAACTGTCAGGAGCAGTATAAAAATTATACATTGTTCTTGACTCAAATTTTTGTCTGTAGGACTGCCCGATAATCCTGGCAGCAAGTTTTCCTTCTTTTTTATACTCTAAAACTTCTACTTCCTCACTAGAAAAATAATGCACATTTTTAGGTAGTTCAAAAACTTCTTTTTCGACCCCGGCCGGATCATGATTACCTGAAATCAAAAAAATACTTATCCCTTCTTCATTTAATAGCTGAGCCTGATTGAGAAAAAAGCGGCTGGCCTTAACCGATCTTGCCTCCCGATCATAAAGATCCCCGGCAATTAAAATAAAATCAACCTCTTCCTTAACGGCAAAATCGACTAAATTTTTAAATGCTTTTTTATCTGCACTGGAAAATAGTTTATTAAAATTATCATCACCCAACCCATTATAGCTCAATTCTTTGGCCAAATGAACATCTGCTGTATGAATAAATTTGATTGGCGTCGACATTTATTTCCTCCTGTCTTAGCTGTAATCTCTTTCAGTTCTATTTTCCCATTTTACAAAAAACCAGCTGAAAACAAAAATTTGGATAGTAACTTCCGGGATCCCTATCAGATGTTCAGCCAGAGACATCTTAGTATAGATCATCCCTTCAATTGAACCGGGAATGGGAGCCACAGAACCTAAAAGTGAAAAACCCCAGATTAGAAAAAATAATTTTACCCAGGCATAATCACTTTTGATAATAGTATTGTAAAAAGGATATAAAATAAAAGCAAAAAAAGCGCCCCTTATAATTTGAATTAAAGGAGCCAGTCTGACTATTGTTGAATCCAGTGCACGAAAATTAGAAAAACCCTCCATTGTTATAAAAGCTCTGGCATAATTTTGAAAGTTCATAAAAACTACACCTATAAAAATGTAAGTTATTACATGGACCAGAATAAAACGAATTGTAAAATAGACAAATCTTTTTGATGGTTTTAGCATATTTTTCCCCTTTTTAATTTAAACTATAATTGTTATTAAAACTAATTATTATTATCTTCATAACTTTCTCCAAAAGTCAATTCCTCTGCCAGATCGCCAACATAGGGCAGCTTAAAAATCTCACCATTATAGGCTTTGTACATCAATAAGAACCAGAGAACTGTTCCCAGAAAGGTGATTAAAGAAGAAATAAAAATTCCAATCACCGGAATTACAAGAATTAAAGATGAAATAATAAATAATGAAAAAAAGGTGATCAAAGACTGCATGGCATGAAAGCGAACATGATTATTTTCTTTTTCAATAAATAAAAAAATTAAACCGGTAATCCAGATACCTGCATAAGCTAAAATAGCCTCCACATTTTCATCCAGACCGAGACTGGTTTTTTTATGATACATAATTTTGAGATTATTATCTTAATTAGATAACATCTCTTCCCCCTTTTTCTACAGTATTTTCTTCAGAAAATTGAATAATTTCGTATATCTTTATTTTAACATAAAAATTAGAAATTAAAAAGAAAATAGTGAGAGTAAAAAACCGCCTGGGACAGCAAAAACTGCCGCAGACGGTTAGCTTACCATTCTCTGATTTTAGTCCGGTTTTAATTATTTATACATTCTGAGCTTAGAATCTTTATTCTAATTCCAGTATAAGTTCTCCTGATTCAAGCTGCTGTCCGGCTGCAGCATGAATTGCAGCTACTGTTCCATCAGCTGGAGCTGTAATATTGGTTTCCATTTTCATGGCTTCCATAATTACCAGGCTCTGATTCTCTGTAACTTCTTCTCCTTCTTCAACCAGGATTTCGACAATATTTCCCGGCAGGCTGGCACCAATCTCCATTTCATTTTTCGGATCAGCCATCTGCTTGGCAGATGAATCAGCTGCTGCTGTACTTGCCTCATCATAAATTTTTATCTCTCTTCTAAAACCATTAACCTCAAAGGCAAGTCTGCGGAAGCCCTGGTCATCAACTTTTCCAATCTCTAAGAGTTTGACGACAAGAGTTTTACCCTCTTCAACCTTAATTTCACTGGTTTCTCCCTCGCGCAGGGCGTGGAAGTAAACATCACTGCCCATATGGCTTAAATCTCCGTGTTCTTCCAGGTAGTCAAGGTAATCTGTATAAACTTTTGGGTAAAGAGCATAAGCTAATAGATCTTTTTGAGTCGGCTCAAAGTCATATTCAGCTTTTAATTCAGCTTCTGCATTTTCAAAGTCATAATCTTCAAGTAAGGTTCCAGGTCGAACAGTTATCGGTTCTTCACCTTTAAGCACCAGCTGCTGCAGCTCTTCTGGAAAACCTCCAGGAGGCTGACCGAGCATTCCTTTAAAGTAGGCTTCGACAGAATCCGGGAAGGCCATATTTTTAGCTTCCTCACAGATATTATCCGGTGTCAGGTCATTTTTAACCATAAAAATTGCCAGATCTCCAACCACTTTAGAAGAAGGTGTAACCTTTGGAATATCACCGAGCATAAAGTTAACCTTGCGGTACATTTCCTTAAATTCCTTAAAGCGGTGACCCAGCCCAACACTCTCTACCTGTGGTTTTAGGTTAGAATACTGTCCTCCAGGAATCTCGTACTTGTAGATTTCTGCTGTTCCGGATTTAAGTTCAGATTCAAACTGAGAATAAACAGGTCTAACTGCTCCCCAGTAATTTGAGATCTTCTGAATATTTTCTATATCCATCTCTGGATCACGATAGGTATTGGTTAAGGCAGCAACAATTGAATTTAAAGGAGGCTGACTTGTCAACCCTGCCATTGTATTAAAAGCAGTATCCACAATATCAACTCCGGCTTCAGCAGCCATTAAAAGTGTCGCTCCACCATTTCCACTTGTATCATGAGTATGGAGGTGAATTGGAATTGAAATTTCTGCTTTTAAGGCTTTAATCAGTTCATAAGCAGCATATGGTTTTAAAAGACCGGCCATATCCTTAATTCCTAAAATATGTGCACCCATCTCTTCAATTCCCTTTGCTAATTCTACATAATAATCCAGATCATATTTATCACGTTTATCATCCAGGATATCACCTGTATAACACATTGATACCTCAGCAATTTTACCCTGTTTGACGACTTCATCAACAGAAATTTCCATTGCCGGCAGCCAGTTTAAAGAGTCAAAAATTCTAAAAACATCAATTCCTGCCTCGGCAGATTCTGCTACCAGGCTGCGGATTACATTATCCGGGTAGTTTTTATAACCTACACCATTTGATCCTCTGAGAAGCATCTGAAATAAAATGTTTGGTATTCTCTCACGCAGGCGCTCAATTCTTTCCCAGGGAGATTCTTTTAAAAATCTGTAGGAAACATCAAAGGTAGCTCCTCCCCACATTTCAAGTGAGAACAAGTTCTTTGCTAAATGAGAGGTGGCCTCTGCAATTTTTTCCATATCCACCGTTCTCATTCTGGTTGCCATCAGTGACTGATGGGCATCTCTGTAGGTTGTATCTGTTAAAAGAATTTCTTCTTTTTCTTTTATCCACTCAACAACTGCTTCTGGACCACCATGATCTAAGATCTGTTTTGTACCCTCAAGTCCATCAATTTTTTCAAATTCCGGCACTTTTGGCACATCAAATTCGGGTTTTGTACCTCTGGTTTCATTGACAATTTTTTCTCCCAGATAACTTAAAATTTTCTGTTCCTGATCAGAGCCGGGAACAATATCCAGCAATTCGGGATTATTGGAAATAAAGCCGGTATCACAGGTTCCATTTTTAAACTCCTCGTGATTTAAAACATTAATTAAAAAGGAAGCATTAGTTTTAATACCGCGCACCTTCATTTCCTCAACTGAACGCATGGCTTTTCTGATTGCATCAGGAAAAGATCTGGACCAGGAAATAGTTTTAACCAGCAGACTGTCATAATAGGGGTTAATTATTGCTCCTGTATATCCATTACCACCATCAAGTCGAATTCCATAACCGGAACCAGTTCGATAGTGATCCAGACGACCTGTATCCGGAATAAAGTTGTTGGAAGGATCTTCAGTTGTTACTCGACACTGAATAGAATAACCATTCATCTTAATTGATTCCTGAGAAGGAATATTAATTTCTTCTGAATCCAGTCTGTATCCTTCAGCAGCTAAAACCTGACTCTGTACAATATCAATTCCGGTTACCATTTCACTGACTGTATGTTCAACCTGAATTCTTGGATTAACCTCAATAAAGTAATGATTATTATACTTATCTACCAAAAATTCAACTGTACCCGCATTTTTATAGCCGGCACCCTCACATAATTTTAAAGCATCCTGCAGAATTTCTTCCCGCTTTTGATCACTTAAAGCAATAGCAGGTGTAAACTCTACAATTTTTTGGTGACGTCTCTGAATTGAGCAGTCTCTTTCAAATAAATGAACCAGATTACCGTGCTCATCACCTAAAATCTGGACCTCAATATGTTTGGGATTTTCCAGATATCTTTCTACAAAAATATCATCAACACCAAAAGCCTTGCGGGCTTCTTCTTTAGCATCTCTAAACTGAGCAATTAATTCATCATCAGAACGAACAATTCTCATTCCACGGCCACCACCACCGGCAGCTGCTTTAAGCATCAGCGGATAGCCATGTTTTTCAGCAAATCTTTTGATCTCATCCTCTTTTTTAATTGGCTTTTCTAAGCCAGGAATTGTCGGTACTCCAAATTCCTGTGCCAGAATCTTGGATTTGATTTTATCTCCTAACTTCTCCATTACTTCTGCATTAGGTCCAATAAATTTAATTCCAGCTTCCTCACACTGGCGAACAAATTCCGGGTTTTCTGATAAAAAACCATAGCCGGGATGAATCGCATCAACATCTTTTTTTATTGCCAGATCAATAATCTCATCAATAGCCAGATAAGCCTCAATTGGTCCTTTGTTATTTCCAATCTGATAGGCCTCATCTGCCTTGGTTCTAAAGAGGGCTGTTCTGTCCTCCTCAGAATAAATTGCTACAGTTCTAATGCCCAACTCCTTACAGGCTCTAATTACTCTAATTGCTATTTCTCCACGATTGGCCACTAAAACTCTCTTAAACTTTTTCGGCATTCTCTAATCTCCCTTCTTTACTTCTTTAATAGTATAAAGTGTTTATATTTAATAAAATTCTACCCGAAAAATCAGGTAGAAGTTATTAATAAAGTATTTTCAGCCAGCAAAATAATTTAGACACAGACCTCTAAACTTTCGTTATTTTTTTATATTCTTTTATAGTATACCATAATTATTGGATAATATCTAATTACAGCTTATATTAATAATTTTTTGAATTATCATTTATTTCGCCTGTTTTGAAAAAGCAGCAGAGCACCAATGGCAATTAAAACTAC
Source organism: Halanaerobium sp. (assembly GCA_046540295.1). Classification (GTDB taxonomy): domain Bacteria; phylum Bacillota; class Halanaerobiia; order Halanaerobiales; family Halanaerobiaceae; genus Halanaerobium. The sequence goes on along the minus strand of JBKHFK010000083.1, from coordinate 966 downwards.
AGGAGTTATATAATTTAAATAATCCAGTTCCTGAATAAAGTCATTATTATCCACAAAGATTACAAAGATCCCAAAAATAATTAATGCTCCAGCAGGATAAATCGGCCAGTCCCATTTTTTAAAAGCACTGGTGTGGATTAAGATAATTAAAAAAGCAAGTCCAAGCATAACAAAGAAAAACCCACCACCAAGATTTTTAATAAACTCTATTCTTTCCAGATCTGAAAACAAAGCAATAGCCAGCAGTATTGAGCCGGGAATTAAAAAGCCAATATTTCTGTAATGTTTTCTGGCTCCCAGCATAAAGTAAGTAAAAAGAAACCCCCCACTCAGTAGATAAAGAAAAATTTCATCACTGATTAAGTTTAAGGTGTTTAATAAAATAAAGATACCAATTACAATTAATAAAATTCCTAGTTTCTTTTTATCCATTTTAATCCCTCCACTGATTAGTAATTATAGACTAATTATAACAGAAATTTTTTAATAAGTTAAATATTTAATTTTAATTAAGTGAAGGATTATTTTTTTATTTAGAGAATATATTATATAGACAGCAGAATTTAAAGTCTAAAGGATGTAGTTATATATGCAAATAAAAAATAAAATTAACACTAAAGTTAAAGAATTGGAAACAGAAATTAAAAATTCGAAAATTTATAACTCTAAACTCTGGTTATTTTTAAGGAAGGTTTATCAGGAATCTAAAGAAAATGATATTTTAATTCAGGCAATGGGTATGGTTTATATGACCCTGCTGTCGATAGTTCCTTTTTTACTCTTCTTATTTTATATTATGACCTTATTTGATTTTTTTGAAAGATTTGATTCAATTTATCAGCAGCTGCAGTCAGTACTCTTAAATAACCTGGCCGCTGGTACTGGAGAAACTATTTTAAGTTATCTGGAAAGGTATATCTTTAATGTTGATATAGAACAGCTGGGAGCAATTAGTTTCTTTTCCCT
>JBKHFK010000082.1:0-7180 GCA_046540295.1 Halanaerobium sp. | reverse complement strand
CCGGACCAACAGGGCGAGGATGGCACCGGCGTGGTGAGCGGCATCCAGCGAGGCCAGACGCTGGGAAGAATATGGTATTTTAAAAACCATACTTTTGATGCATAAGATAAAATTTTTATATTTAATGGGCTGTGATCCAGAAAAGTTAAAAAAAATATATCGTGATGCACGTTAAATCAGACAGGGGGAGATTATTTTGCAGGCAGCAGTAATACTTATGAGTAGAGCTCCTATTGCAGGGGAAACTAAAACCAGGCTTGAGAGTCATCTGACAGCAGAAGAATGTGCTGATTTGCATAAGGCCTTTTTAAAAGATATAAATTCTAAATTTTTAAATTTAAAAAAAGTTTATTCCAGATTGGATTTATATTTAAGTTTTACACCGGAAGAAAATCAAAGTCTATTTAAAGATATAATTGCTGCTGATTTTATTCGGATTCCTCAGCGCGGAAAAGATCTGGGTGAGAGGATGTACAATGCTGTAGCTGATGCCTATCAAAAAAGTGGTCTTCCTGTAATTATAACCGGGTCTGATTTACCATTATTGGATCTTGATATTTTTACAGAAGCACTTGCTGGTTTAAAAGAGAGAGATATAGTAATTGGTCCTTCCAGAGATGGTGGTTATTATCTTTTGGGAATGAAAAAACCGGAGGAGTCTCTTTTTAATTTTGAAGGCTGGGGAAACTGCTCGGTTTTAGGAAAAACGATTAAAGAGGCAAGCCGCCATAATTTAAGGAGTCATTTTTTACCAGAAGGATCAGATGTTGATACATTTAAAGAATTACTGGGTCTAAGATCTAAGTTGATAAGTAAGACTCGTGATTCAAATTATCCCCAGAACACAAAAAAAATTATAGATAAACTATTTAGTTATTAGCAATTATGGAGGTAAATGATATGTCTTTTCAAGAAAAACTAGCAGAAGATTTAAAAGAATATATTAAAAATAGAGACTTTATGCAGGCAACCGGTATTAGCCGGCGGGCTAAATTAGAATTTCTGGCTCAGGGTGAATATAATATTAACTATTTAATTAAAGATGAAGAAGAAAAATATGTGCTGAGGATTAACCTGGGCAGCCAGATGGATCTTGATGATCAGATTGGATATGAGTTTTCAGCTCTGGAAAAGTTGGTCCCTTCTGGGGTAACTCCAAGACCTTTTTATCTTGATAATTCCAGAGAAAAACTAGATTATGGTTTATTAATGATGGAATATTTACAGGGTAGACATTTAGATTATCAAAAAGATTTAAAGTCAGCGGCAAAAGTTTTTGCCAAAATCCATAGATTAGATACAGCTGGTGCTGATCATTTGATTAAAGAGAAAAAACCACTGACAGCTATCTGGAATGAGTGTGACTTACTTTTAGATGAATATTTTGAATCTGAGCTGGCAGAGTCAGAAATAAAGAATTTTTTAAGGAAGCTCAAATTCCGGCTGGCGGAAAAAAAAGAAAAAGAAGAAGAATTAATGAGCCTTCTGCCTGAGGCAGTGGTCAATACAGAGGTAAACTCCAATAATTTTATCATTAATGATAGATTTAATACAGCCTATCTTGTAGACTGGGAAAAACCATTGATTACTTCACCACTACAGGATTTAAGCCATTTTATGGTGCCGACAACTACTCTCTGGAAAAGTAATTTTATTTTTAATCAGGGAGAAGAAGAGGAGTTTTTACACCACTATCTTAAAGCAAGAGGTATGGATTCAAGGTATCATGAAGTAAAAGCTGCACTAAGGGTTTTTAATCAGTTTTCAGCAATGCGTGGTATTTCCTGGTCAGCGATGGCCTGGGTCGAATATCAGACTACTGAGCGTGAGATCAAAAATCAGGATACATTTGAGACAATGGATAGCTATTTAAAAATTAATTTTTTAGAGATGCTTTTTCCAGACATAAATTAAGATAGTTTTAGTAATAATCGAAGTTTTTTTAAAAAATTATTATTTATTTAACCAGTCAGAATTGCGGGGTGAAAGAATGAATTCGCTATCAGAAGGTGATAAAAAAGATTTAATTGTAAGGCTGCGTCGAATTGAAGGCCAGGTTAGAGGTCTGCAGCGGATGATTGATGAGGAAAAATACTGTGTTGATATCCTGACTCAAATTAACGCCTGCCGCGGAGCTTTAAAAAAAGTGGCACTGAAAGTTTTGGATCGACATGTTAATGGCTGTGTTAAAAATGCTATTTCTGAGGAAGAAGGAGAAGAAGCGATCATAGCCGAATTAATGGATGTTATCGATAAATTTAGTGATTGATTTATCCCCGCCGCTGGCGGGGTTTTTTAAGGAGGAGACTATGCTAGCTGTAGAAAAAATAATTGCTGCTTTTATTATGCCGCCCGGATTATTTATCCTGTTATTATTTATTCTGACTGTATATTTGTTTAAAAAATCAGATTCGAAATTAATAAAATTTTTATCAACCTTGCTGCTTCTGCTTTTCTTTTTGCTGTCCTCTGCTCTGGGAGTTAAATTACTGCTTCACCCTTTAGAAAATTATGCTGAACGGATTTCGGTCGATGCATTTGAGCGGCATCCGGTGGTTGTACTTGGTGGAGGCCTTAATTATCATTCCCGAGAAGAAGCTGCACCATCAGTGCACAGCACCCAGAGGCTGGTCAGGGGCTATCAACTGCAGCGCCGATTAAATGTTCCTCTAATCTATTCTGGGGGAGTAGCTATCGGCCAGGAAAAACTCTCAGAAGCTGATGCTGCGGCAGAATTTTTGGAGAGTCTGGGAATGGATTTAAACTTTTATATTAGTGAGGATAGGGCTCAAACAACCTTTGAAAATGCTGCTTATTTAAAAAAGTGGCTTGAAGAAAATGAAATAGAAAAAATATATCTTGTAACTTCTGCCTATCATACTTTGCGTTCTGCAGCTGTTTTTAGAGCTCAGGGTATTGATTTTCTGGCAGTGCATTCGGGATATATTTATGACCATCAATTTGGCTGGCTTAGTTATCTGCCAAACAGAGGTGCGCTGACTGCTAATCTTTCTGCTCTGCATGAATGGGTTGGCTTATTCTGGTATTATCTGAGGGGAAGAATTTAATAAATTAATGTTAAGCTCAGCAAATTATTTAGATTAATTTCTAATCTTTAATGATATTTTAAGTTATTTCTGATAAACTATAAATGTATCTTAGAGAGAGTATTTAAAATCAAAGAGCAGAGAGTAATCAAATCTCTTTTTAAGTAAATTACTGTTAAAAATTACTCTTAAGGAGCTTGATATTTTATGTCTAAAGATATGTTTAAAAAAAGAAAGAAGGTTGATTTACATCTCCATACAACTGCTTCTGATGGTGCTTCAACACCAGCAGAACTGGTAGAAAAATGTCTGGAATTGGGTTTAGAAACTATTGCTGTAACTGATCATGATAATGTAACTTCGGTTAGGGAAGTTCAGAAACTGGGACAGGAGAAGGGATTAAAAGTAGTTCCCGGGATAGAAATTTCTACTTATAGAGGAGAAGCCGAATATCATATTTTAGGTTATTTTGTTGATCCAGAAAATGATGCCTTACTTGGACTAACAGAAACAATTTTAGATTCTAGAGTCGAAAGAACTCACAAAATGATAGAAAAATTAACTGAAATGGGTTATCCACTGGAATTTAAAGATGTCAAAAAGTATGCTACCGGTGTCAGTCTTGGTCGTCCTCATGTGGCCAGGGCAATGGTAGAAAAAGGTTATATTGAAGAAATTGGAGACGCCTTTACAGAGGAGTTCATTGCTGGTGGTGGTAAGGCTTATGTGGAAAAGAAAAACATTTTGCCTGTTGAAGCAATAGAAGTTATTTTAAGGGCAGGTGGAGTACCTGTGATAGCGCATCCTTATATTATCAATCACGGTCAGGCACTTGATAAAAAAGAAATATCTCGTTTAAAAGATGTTGGACTTAAAGGGGTAGAAGTCTATCAGACAAAACATAATCCAAAAATAACAGAAAGATATAAAAAGATAGCAGAAGAACTGGATCTTTTAATTACAGGTGGTTCTGATTATCACGGAGAAAATTCACCCGGTATTTTACCTGGAGACTGTGGTATGACCCGGGAGGAATTTGATCAGCTGGAAAGTTATGCCCATTCTATGCTATAATAATTATCAGTCGTTAAAACAGGCTGATTATCTTTTTTAAGATGAAGCCGGATTAAACCCCGGCTTTTTTCGAACTTAAATACTTAGCTTTAAACTGTTTTATTTAAGTAACTGTTCTCAACTAAATCTATTAAAATAACTTTGACTATTTTAAAATCAAAAAGGAGTAGTGAGTAAAGAGAATGTATAATGTGACAATGATTGCTGGAGATGGAATTGGCCCCGAAATTTCGGAGGCTGTAGCAGAAATAATTGCAGCTGCCGGAGTAGAAATTAACTGGGATAAGGTAGAAGCCGGTGCAGGGGTAATGGACAAATATGGTACACCACTGCCTGAAGAAGTTTTTAAGTCGATCAGGAAAAATAAAGTAGCCTTAAAGGGCCCGATTACAACTCCTGTTGGAAGTGGTTTTAGAAGTGTTAATGTGGCAATTCGAAAAGAATTAAATTTATATGCCAATGTGCGTCCACTGACCGTACATGCAAAAGAATTTGCCAAAGATGAAAATATTGATATGGTTGTTTTTAGAGAGAATACAGAGGGTTTATATGTAGGTATTGAGCACTATGTTGGTGATCAGGCTGCAGAGAGTATTAAAATCATCACCCGTAAGGCTTCCCGCAAAATTACAGAAAGAGCTTTTGAATATGCAGTGCGTGAGGACCGTAAAAAGGTAACTGCTGTGCACAAAGCCAATATTTTAAAATTCAGTGATGGACTTTTTTTAGAAGAGGCGCGTAAGGTAGCTAAAAAATATGAAAAGAGCCATCCGGAAATAGAATTTGATGATAAAATTGTAGATAATATGTGTATGCAGATGGTTCAGTACCCTGAAAAATATGATGTATTAGTAATGCCTAATCTATATGGAGATATTGTATCTGATTTAGGTGCTGGTTTAATCGGAGGGCTGGGACTGGCTCCGGGCATGAATCTTGGAGATGAGATTGCCGTTTTTGAAGCTGTTCACGGCAGTGCGCCTGATATTGCCGGTCAGAATAAGGCAAATCCGGTAGCCCTTCTTTTTTCAGCAGTTTTAATGCTCAAGCATCTGGGAGAGAATGAGGCAGCAGTTAAAATTGAAAAAGCTGCTTCTGCAGTCTTAAATAAAGGAGAAGTTTTAACCGGAGATTTAGGAGGCAGTGCTTCAACTGATCAGATTACTGCAGCGATTATTTCTGAACTATAATTAATATAAGCCTGCTGCCCTGTGGTGGCAGAGGATAAGAGAGGAGATTTTTTAAATGGAAGCTAAATTAGAAACTTTATTTGATTGTTTGGAAGAATATAAAAAGAAGGCAGTAGAGAGAAAAAATACTTTTGGACTTGATCCACGTCCATTAGAGAAAGAAGAGGTCGAGTGTCTATTTGCAGGTCTTAAGGTGGCTGGATTGGAAAATGAAACTTTTAAAATATTTAAAGAGGAAAGACTTGATCATTTAATATTAAGACTTTTAAGTGAAGAGGTTAAGCGGGGAACTTTTCCGGCCTCTCATGCTAAGGCTGAGGGTCTGGCCGAAATTATTAAGGAAGCAAAGATCAGAGAAGAAGAGAACCCTTATCTAACTGCTAACAAAGCACTTAAACTGCTGGCAGATATGAAAGGTGGAGCTGCTGCTTCGAGGCTGATTGATCTTTTTGCTAAAGAAATTTATAGAGATCAGATTACTGAAATATTAAAGCAAACTGTGCTGGTTACTAAAGCAGATTTTAAACAGCTTGAAATACTGGCTGCAGAGAATCCATATTTTAAGAAAAAAATTAATGAACTGATGTTGAGCTGGGCTTACAGAGATTTTGCTTCAGACTGGCAGTTGGAATCTCAGTACAGAGGACTATCCTTAAGAGTTGGCAATAATATTACGACCGGTCACTTAAGTCCTTCCAAAAATGCAGACAGCAGAACTGACCAGCCCAGACATGCTCAATTTGTGATGGATGGTCGAGATGATGAAGAAAATCTGTGGGGTCGTTTAGAGGAATTGAAAGCTGAGGGGGAGAATGTATTTTTTACTGCCGGTAAGGCCCTGGGTGAGGGTTCATCGCGTAAGTCTGCTACCTATACAATGCAGCAGCTTCTGGGAGAGCCGGTAGAAGGTGAGCCTGAAAAGAAAAAGGGTGGAGTTGTAATTGCTCAGAGTTTCGCTCCTATTTTTAAGGAATCACTGGTAGCTTCTGGAATACTTCCACTTGAGGCTGATACAACAGAAATTAAAGAGGGTGATAGTCTGCAGGTTGGTTTAAAGACCAAAAAATTAATTGTTAATCCTGACTCAGACTCAAAATTTGAACTAAAAATAAAATTACCAATTGATTATAAAATGAAAAAAATTGCTGCCGGTGGGATGACTTATTTTGATGCCGGAAATGAGCTGCAGACCTTGGCATTAGGCTACTGTCAGGAAAATGGAATCGAAAGCGGGGATATTAAAACCCCGGCAGAAGAGAATGTAGTGGAGGAAGACTCAAAACCTGCTCAGACTCTGGCCCAAAAAATTGTCGCTTATAATCGTCTTGATGGCAAAGACACAATTCTGCCGGGAGAGACAGCTCAGGTTAAAATGAGAGGAGCTTTTTCTCAGGATACTACCGGTCCGATGACTATGGACGAATACCAGTCAATGGCCGGTGGAGATTTTGGGGCTGAATTTGTAGTCCAATCTCTCTGCCATACCGGGGAATGTCCATCCAGTGCAGAAAGAGATACTCATAAATTTCTGCATGATTTTGTTACTGAGCGGGGTGGAGTCTGTCTGCAGACAGGTGAGGGAATTATTCACACAATAGGTAATCGCTTTGTGCTGCCCACAGATGTAATTGTTGGTGGAGATTCTCATACCAGAACTCCACGCGGAGTTTCTTTCCCTGCTGCTTCTGACATTGTAGCTGGAGTTATGAAATATGGAAAACAGGACCTGACTATGGATGAATCAGTTAAGGTTAAATTTACCGGCCGCCCACCTGAAGGAATAACTGCTCGTGATTTGGTTTCTGCTCTGGTGGTCTATGCTGATAAAACAGTGGGTAAGGATATCTATAATGGAAGAATCATTGAAAT
>JBKHFK010000081.1:0-7301 GCA_046540295.1 Halanaerobium sp. | reverse complement strand
AAGGAAGTATACTGGTCATGTTCTGAAAACATCAGCATTGACATATCAGGCAGACCGCCAATATGATGAATAAAGCGATTCATATATAATTTCATTTCTAAAGCACTGTGCCAGTTTTCAAAGGCAAACATTGTTCTCCAGTAGGTCCAGTAGTCACTATTTAAAAGTTCCTCCGATAAAATATCATTGATCGCCTTATTTTCAAGTTTTTGATCCGGTATATTAACAAATTCCATTAATTCTTTTGCCAGCTTCTGACTCAAATTAAATTTACCGTTATCATAGCGCTGACCCTGATTGTGGGTAATCCGACAATTACTGTAGTTGGGATCATCTAAGTTTTGATAATAAAGCCGCTCCAAAACGCTCTGTTCAGGATCTTCTGCAGAAGGGATTGAACTAAATAAATCCCATAAAACTTCAAAGTGATTTTCCATTTCCCTTCCACCCCGGGCCACATAGCCTTTATTCTGCAGAAGCTGACCATCAAGAGAACCTCCCGGAACATCCAGTTTTTCTAAAAAGGTAATTTTACTGCCATCCAGATGAGCATCGCGAATTAAAAAACAGCCTGCAGCCAGTGAGGCAATCCCGGTTCCAATTAAATATGCTTTTTTATCTTCGATTCCCTCCGGCTTTCTGGCTGCTACTAATGAATGAAGCCTTCCATTTGTAAGTTTTAATCTGTCATCATAAGTTTTTAATTCCATTCTGCTACTTCCTTTCCTTAAGTTAAAATAATTTAATTAACCTGAATACTGCTTAAATTTATAATATGATTCATTAGTATTTTTCACAATAGATAAAAAAACTGCAGTGTTTGAAATTCCAACACTGCAGCCTCTCTGCCCAATTTTTAGGCAGTACTATTAAATTGTCTGATTAGAAGAAATCACGGTCCTCTTTTTGCCAGATATTATCCAGTTCAACACTTCTTTTAAGTGATAAGGCGATATTCCCATTAAACAGCTCTCCAATTCGTCTGATTATAATTTCAGTATCCTCTTCCATTCCTCCCTCAATCCATCTTAAGACCATTTCTGTTAAAGCAGATTGATAAAAGGTAGCAATTAAATTTTTATCTGCCTCAGCTGCTGGAATATCCTTGCTTTTTTGCTCTACATAGAGGGTCATTATCTTTCCCGCTACCCTGTAAATATAGGCTTCCAACTCTTCTCTTCGAATAGAATTATATATATGATAAATGGCCCTTTTATTTTTCAGGGCAAAATCTACTGCTAAAAGAAAGCTTTCCTCCCAGGAAAGAGTTTCATTATATTCAGCAATTACTTTTTGAATTTGCTTTTCAAAGATTTCTGATAGAATTTCGTAGATATCCTGATAGTGATAATAAAAGGTATTTCTATTGATCTCACACTTTTTAGCAATCTCCTTAACTGTGATCTCATCAAGTGAGTGCTGATTTAGCATCTCAATAAATACCTCTCTGATTAAGTTCTTTGTATATTGACGCGCCAATTTATTATCACCTCTATCAAAAAATCAATCATTATTGATAAAACTAAGAACTCCTTTTGTTTTTCTTAAAATCAATCTTTTTTACATTGTCCCGCCTGGGTTGATAAGTATTTACCAAATCTACTAAAGCGGAAATAATTTCTGAAGCAGCACCCTTTTCTGCCAGTCTTTCCAGCTTCAGCAGATGCTTATCTAAAAACTCCTGATCCACCGCCTCTAAGTTATTAATAAAGATCCGCTCGTGTTCTGTGGCTATATTATCTTCTGTATCACATAAAAGCTCTTCGAAAAGCTTTTCTCCTGGCCGCAGACCAATCACCTCAATATCTATATCTTCATAGGGAGTGAATCCAGATAGTGAGATTAAATCTTCAGCCAGCTCCATAATTTTAACCGGTTCTCCCATATCAAGGACAAAGACCTCTCCTCCTTTTCCAAGTGCTCCAGCCTGAATAACAAGCTGTGAGGCTTCCGGAATAGTCATAAAATAGCGGGTTATATCCTTATGGGTCACTGTCAGCGGACCACCACTGGCAATCTGTTTTTTAAATAAGGGAATTACACTTCCCTGACTGCCCAGCACATTACCAAAGCGGACTGCCATAAATTTAGTTTTAGATTTCTTATTTATTGTCTGGACCACCATTTCGGCTGCTCTTTTGGAAGCTCCCATCACATTGGTGGGGTTAACTGCCTTATCAGTTGAAATCAAAACAAAGCGGTCAATTTCAGACTCGGCTGCTGTTTGAGCTAAATTTCTGGTTCCTAAAATATTATTTTTTACTGCTTCTTCCGGACTGGTCTCCATTAAAGGTACATGTTTGTGAGCAGCTGCATGGAAAACTACATCCGGTGAATGTTCTCTAAATACCTTTTCAAGTTTTGCTTTATCTCTGATGCTGCCGATAATTGAAATCAAATCTAAATTAGGATATTTTTCTTTCAAATCTCTTTCCAAAAAATAAGTGGTGTTTTCATTAATATCCAGGATAATAATCTTCTGCGGATTAAACTTTGCCACCTGGCGGCAGATTTCTGAACCAATTGAACCTCCACCACCACTGACTAAAATTGTTTTATTTTCAAGATAGGCCGAGATTTCATCGGAAATTAAATCAACCTGGTCCCGGCGCAGGAGGTCTTCTACTTTCACCTGCCGGATCTGATTTAAGGAAACATCTCCTTTTAGTATTTCATAAACTCCGGGTACAATTTCAACTTTAACATCCTTTTTATTGCTCAGCTCATAAAATCTTTTAATTGTCTTACCTTCAGCAGAAGGAATAGCGATAATTACTTCATCAACATCGTATTCTTCTATTAGCTGCGGGATCTTTTTAGTTTTACCGAGTACCTGGTGGCCGTGGATTTCAAGTTTCTGTTTGGCCGGATCATCATCTACCAGCCCGATTATTCGTTTCCCAATTTCCGGGTGTTTCTGCATCTCTCTAATAATCATCTCTGCTGCATCACCGGCACCTATAATTAAAACCCGGCTCTGTGACTTATTTGTCTGGTTGCGGTTTAAAATATCCTTTAAAAGACGGAGTCCAAAGCGCATTCCACCCAGAAGAAAGATATCTGTCATCAAATTAATGGCCACAATACTGCGGGGAAAAGCAACTCTAAAAAAGTAAAGATAAATTACAAATAAAATGTTAATGATGATTGTAGCCTTAAAAATAGAATAGAGCTCTGACATGCTGGCATACTGCCACATTTTATTGTAGAGTGAAGAAAAATACAAGACAAAAAATGAAATCACTGTAATTGCAGCCAGGTAATTAAGCTCAAAATACTGCAGCCAGGCTTCGTCAAAGCGCAGGATAAAGGAAAATAAGACTGCCAGATTAATCAAAACTAGATCAATAACAATTAACCTCGGCTTTTTGTATAATTTCAATAAGTATTCAATCATATAAAACTCAACTCCCAATTTGAATTTCTCCCTGTGAATAGCTATTTATATTATATTGTACTTTTAGTTTTAATTCAATCAATTCGACAAAGTTAGCTATGAAAAAACTCCCACCAAAAATTTAATTTTTCAGTGAGAGCATTAGTTTCTGATATTAAACTCTAATCTTTAATTTTCTTTATTTTTCATAACATAGATATCCTTAGAGTTTCTGGCCACCTCATTATTCAGGTAATCAAATCCATTCTTAATTTCTTTAATATCCATTTTCAGAGCAGTCTGGCCCAGAGTTAAGCGAACAGTTTGATCATATATAAGTCCAAGTTTATCATCTACTTTATCGAATTTATCATCTATACTGTCAAAACTATTATCAACCTCAATCAATTTATCGTCTATACTATCAAATCTGTTATCTGCTTCTATAAACTTATCATCTATACTGTCAAACCTGTTATCTACTTCTATGAATTTATCATCTATGCTGTCAAATCTGTTATCAACCTCTTCCAGTTTATCTTCTACATTAACTAATCTGCTTTCTACATTATCCAGTCTGTGATCAAGATGATTAAATTTACCGCTGAACTTATCATCTAATTGATCTATACGATTTAGAATCAACTCTAAACTTTTAGATTCGGGCAATTTTCTCCCCCTCCTCCCTTCGTATTCTCCATATATAAATATTATATCTTAAAATATCAACCATTAGCAAATATAAGTTGAAAATTTATCAGTTTTCTTTACCCAGACAGCATTTCTTATATTTCTTACCGCTGCCGCAGGGACAGGGATCATTGCGTCCTACTTTTTCTCCTTTAACAACTGTCTGTTCACCGACTGAGCCATCCTGCTCTTTTTTCGGAAGCTGCTGCAGGTGTTTTTTCTCTTCCTCAAACAGCTCATTTGGAGTATGGCCTTTTAAGATCCACATCCGGGTATTGTTGTGCAGCTCATTTAACTGCCTTACAAACTCCTGGCTCTGCTCCTCACTTTCAAACTCATATTTATTAGCAAAATCCTGCAGAATCTTAATTGAACTTAAATCATTTTTTATATCGAGCATCATTTCCCAGAATATATCTTCAGCCTCATTTTTAGCAATAGGAAAACCATTAATTAGCATTTTTTTGAATTCACGCTGCACAGAATTCAACTTTTCCTGTTCATTACTGCCGGCATAAAGAATTTCTTTTTTGCGAGGGAGATAATAATCAACATTTGGCCTCATTTCGATTTCGTCAATTATTTCTTCTGGATTTAAAACTCCAGGATCAAGATAGTAATGGTTGTGGCGTTCAAGATCATAAGTGGAAAGATATGTTTCCTCAACTAACATCAGAAATCGGAAAAATTCATCCGGATCTTCCCCAGCTTCAAAATACTGATCGTAAAATTCGATCAGTTGCTTTGCTTTTAAAGCTCCATAATATACCAGTAAACCGCGGGCAAAGCTTTTATGTTTTTCATTTTGTTTAATTTGATTTTTAAATTCAGGCTCAGAGATAATCTCTACAATCTCTTCTGCCAGATCAACCGGAATTCTAACAGAAGTTTCTTCCTCATTATCTATTAAATCAAGAATCCCACGGTAATAAAAATTATAGAGAGCCGGTGGTAGAATATCTTTAAAGTTTACTTCAACACGCTCATTTTCTTTCTGCTCTGTAATTACCTTTTCTAAAAAATCAATATTCCTTGAAAGCTGGTATCTCAGCCAGCTTTTTAATTTCTTCCTGATTTTTTTATTCAGTGCCTCAATTAATTCGGCTTTATTTAACTGACTGATCCCTTCAAACTGCCAGTACTGTCTGATTTCAGTTAGTTCTTTTTTGGTTAAAGTTGATAAAAAGTCTTTTAAATTCTGCTGTGGCATAAGAGAACCCCCCTGATAAGCTGATTAAATTACTACTCTAAAGTTTCAATTGATTATTATTTCAGCTTAATTATAGCATAACCCTTAGCAGTTCTCCAGCTATAGCTGTTTTTAATAAAGCTAAAATTATTTGATATAAATTTTTAATAGTATATAATATAAGTATGGGTAAGACCCACAAAATACAAGGTGGTGATAAAATGCGTGATAAATTAGTTGTTAAAGTTGACTCTAGAGGCAGAATAACAATTCCTAAAGAAGCCCGCAAAGCTGCAGATATAGAATCAGGCGATGTACTTTTTATGAATCTCAGTCCAGGCAGAATAGAATTAACCAGAGCAATTGAAGATCCACTCGTAGAATTATCAGCCTATGCTGAAAAAGAATATAAGAAAGGTAATACTCAAAATCTGAGAGATTTTGCTGAGGAAGAAGGGATTAAATTAGATGAATAGTTATTCTGTTGAAATTATTCATTTAGTTAAAGATGACTTTAAAAAACTTAAGCACCAAAAAGAAGCTGCTATAAATCAGATTATTTCTTTAGAAAATGATCCAATTGAAAAAAGTAAATCTTTATCTGGAAACCTCAAAGGGTTAAGAAGTTTTAAATTCACTTTAACTGATGGACAATATAGAGCAATCTTTAAAATTTTAGAAGATAATAAAGTCTGCCTGCTGATCATTGTCGGCAGCCGACAAAATATTTATTTAGAAGCAAAAAGAAGAGTTAAAACCCTTAAAAAACAGGGGTTAATATAATAAAGTATCAGAAAACTGGAATTGAATTTACAAACATTGGCTCCGTTAACGGTAGCTGCAATTAATCTTACCAGTTTTCCAGCTCCAATTTAGAAAAGACTTTAGGCTCCAGCTGATTAATTATCTCTGCCTGCATCTCTTTAACTGCCTCCTGAAACTGATACCAGTGACTTTCTTTAAAATCTTTTTTCTTCCAGCTGCAGCTGTTTTTAATAAAGCTAAAATAATTTGAAAAATAATCTAAAAAAAGTCGCTGCCAGGCTGAGCTGTTATCAATTTTTAGAACTTTAAGGTCAAATTCAATTAGCTCATTAAACCAATCAGATATATTATATTTTTTTAGTTTCCGGCCTCCATATTCTTTTTTCAAACTCAGTCTGCGAAAGCGCTCAATCCTCTCTGCTGGAGTATTGATTTTAAAAATTTCTGGATGTTCAGTCCTCCTGCCGATTGCAGTTTTTAAGTCAGATAAAAGCCCATCTTTTTCTTCTTTTAATTCTGCTGCTTTAAGATCAGGATTTTGATAGTTTTTAAGTTCTTCAAAAACCCTCTCGGCTGCTTTTAAAAATATCATTTTATTATCCCGCTCTGCATTAGAATTACAGAGCCTGGGATCCTCCCAGACAAGATTACAAATATCCGGCCTGATATCAGCAGCTGCATGGCCGACAGCATAAACTGAGCGATCAAAAAAGGAATTAACTTTTTTCTGCAGGCTTTTAACTATATTGAATTCATCATAATAACCGACAAAATTTTGATGAGCAAAGGTATCAGCAAAAGAATGAACAGCCAGTCCTATTTTATATAAGTTATCTGTCTGCAGGGCAGATTTAAGTATCCTGCGGGCATTTTTGCTGTCAGCTGTTGTATTTAAAAGATGAAGTTTACCATCTCGGCGCCGGGCTGAATCAGCAAGTGGATCTCCCGGGACAAAGTGAAAAATGGGATAAATACGAAATAATTTATGTTTGGGTTTGCTGATATTTTTAGTCTGTGAGATATAATTGCTGTAAGTTAGACCATCATCATTGGTGATATTATAAATTAAATCATTATCATCAATATACTGGCTGGAATAGGCTACTACCTCAGCTTCAGCTGGGCAAAAACCAGCTCTGGCAGCTATCAGATAGGTCATGTAGTAGTGAAATTCGATGTTCAAGTTAATCCCTCCTGAATTATTTTAAATCTAAAAGATAATTCACGGTCAGTCAAATTTTTCCTGCTTTTTAGTGAAAGTTTTCTCAAAATGATTTAAAA
>JBKHFK010000080.1:0-7407 GCA_046540295.1 Halanaerobium sp. | reverse complement strand
TCTATGCTGATAAAACAGTGGGTAAGGATATCTATAATGGAAGAATCATTGAAATGGAAGGTCTGGAGTTTTTAAGCTCTGATGAGCGCTATATTTTAACAAACGCTGTTGCTGAAAGAAGTGCTTCAGCTGGAGTAGTTCCTTCTGATCAGATAACTGTGGAAGCAATTAAGGAAAATCTGGAGTACTTAAAATCTCGTCCTGATGCAGAAAGTTCTCCTTCAGTTAAAAATACAATCAGGGCTATTGAGGATTATTTAAGTGATCCTGTATTGTTTGAGGCTGACCCTGATGCAGAATATGAGGCTGAAATTGAAATTCCTTTAGAGGAACTTTCTGAGCCCCTGGTAGCTAAACCACACCATCCGGATAATGTAGCTCCTTTATCTGAAGTTGAGGGAGAAAAAATTGATGAGGTTTATATCGGCAGCTGTGTCGGTGGAGATTTAAAGAGTATTCAGGAAGCTGCAGAGGTAATTGCCGGCCATCAGATCCCGGCAGGAGTTAATGTAGTAGTAGGTCCTGCTTCTCGTGATATTTATGAGGAGTTAATTGTGGATGGAACTATGGCCAAACTGACTCATGCAGGAGCAACAGTAATCATGCCCGGATGTGGATTATGTATGGGTAATAAGCGGAGAATTGGTTCTGGAGCAACTGCCTTTACCACAACCACCCGCAACTATCAGTCAAGGATTGGACCATCTGACTCTCGCACTTACCTCGGCAGTGCCCAGGTAGCAGGCTGTGTTGCAGTACTCGGCCATATACCTTCTAAAGAGGAGTACTTTAATTTATTTAAATAACGTGCAGGTGCCGTGTACCACCCGGTATTTGTCGAAATATGTAGTCTTTGATCTGAAAAATTAAACTTGTAATTTAGAATATAATTTTATATAATTAATAATCGTTGCATTAGAAATATCAGCTGTCTGTTGATTAGAAATTTTATCAGCAGACGGCTTTCTTTTGTTTTAAACAATAAAATTCTGAAAAATTAAGGAGTTAAAAATGAGTCATTTATTAGGTGATCTAAATCCGAAACAGAAAATTGCTGCAGAAACTTTAACGGGTCCAGTCCTGGTTCTAGCTGGAGCAGGAAGTGGAAAAACAAGGACTCTAACTTATAGAACAGCCAATCTGATTAATAGTGGTGTCAGTCCCCAAAATATTTTAACTGTGACCTTTACCAACAGGGCGGCAGATGATATGAAAGCTAAGATTGGGAAGCTGATTGGAGCAGAGACTATAGGGCAGATGAATCTCGGTACTTTTCACAGTATCTGTCTTAAGATACTGCGGGAAAATTTAAAAAAGGTAGAGCGTTCAGAAGGCTGTTTAATTTATGACACTAATGATTCAGTTGCCATAGTAGAAGACATTATTTTTGAATTTGGCCTGGAGGAAACCGAATATGATCCCAAAATAGTTTTTAATATTATTTCTAAAGCTAAAATAGAACTGGTTCTGCCGGCTGATCTGATAGGAGAATATGCACAGACAGATAATCAGAGTTCTGAACATTTTTATCAGCTTGTGAGCAGAATTTATAAAGAGTATGAGCGGGTGCTGGCAAATAATAATTGTTTTGATTTTAATGATTTAATTAAAAAGACAATTGAACTTTTAGAGTCTGATGAAGAAATTTTAGCTAAATATCAAAACAGATTTCAATATATCCAGGTAGACGAATATCAGGATGTGAACTACTCTCAATATCATCTGATTTCTCTGCTGGCAAAACCACAAAAAAATATTTTTGTGGTTGGTGATGACTGGCAGGGTATTTATGGATTTCGGGGAGCCGATATCAGCAATATTTTAGAATTTGAGCATGATTATCCTGAGGCCAAAATTATTAAGCTGGAGAGGAATTACCGCAGTTCGAATAATATCATTTCGGCTTCCAATCAGCTGATCAATAATAACAGTCAAAATAAAGTTAAAGAAGCCTGGACTGAAGCAGATGATGGAGCCCCAATTTTTTTGGCCCGGGCGGAAAGTCCACTGATTGAGGCTAAATATGTCTGTAAGCGAATTAATCACCTGGCTGATTTTTATAATTACAGCTTAAGTGATATTGCAATTTTATGCCGCAGTCATTTTCAGTCAATGCAGCTGCAGAACCAGCTGCCAAAATTTAGAATTCCCCATCAGCTGGTGGGAGGAGTCAATTTTTTTGACCGGCAGGAAATTCGCTATTTTGTAAATTATCTTAAACTGCTTGTTAACCCCAATGATCGCCTGGCTTTAAAAAGGTTGTTTCGGATTGAAGTCCATGGGGTCGGCGAAATCTTACTTAGTGAAATTAATAAATATGCCAGAGAGCACAATATGAAAATTACAGATGTGTTTGAGAGCCCGACTCTAGTCAAGGGGATTGGCAGGAATAAAGCTGCAAATATTATTGAATTTCAGCGGCGTGTAATTGACAGCATTTATGATCTGCGAGATGAAAAATTACCGCTGCATAAAAAAGCCATCGAAATGTACCAGCGGGTTGATTTTAATCAGAATGTACTGGCAGAATTAGATAATCCTGAAGAACGAAAAAAATATATGAATATGTTTTTAGAAGATATGGCTGATTTCCAGAAGAATAATCCTGGGCGTGGACTCTATGATTATCTCCTGCTAAATAAACTGATAGCCGATAAGGATATTACAGAAGATAGCCAGGAAAAGGTCAGAGTAATGACTGCGCATTCGGCTAAAGGGCTTGAATTTCCGGTAGTTTTTATTATAGGAGCTGAGGAAGAAGTTTTTCCTCACCTTAAGAGTCTGGAAGAAAAAGCAGCAGGATCAAATCCTTATGCAGTAGAAGAGGAGCGTCGTTTGTTTTATGTAGCAATGACCAGAGCTGAAAAATTACTTTTTATTTCATTTTCCAACCGCAGAGTTTCTGGAGATCAGGGCCAGTACAAGCAGATTGTACCTTCCAGATTTTTATACGAACTGCCTCAACAGCGGCTTGATTTTACCAGTGTAGAAGCTAAAAAAGGTGGCTCCGGGATTCAGATGCGAAAAAATGTTGAGGTAATTTAAAATGGTACCGGGTACCTGGGAATAATTCCCAGGTACCCGGTACCAAAAACCAAAAAGTCCTTGACAGAATTAAAATTGAGTGATAAACTTTTATATAACTTAAAAAGAAAATAAAAATCATCAAGAGCGGTGGAGGGACTGGCCCTTTGATACCCGGCAACCTACTTTAAATCTTTAGTAAGGTGCTAATTCCAGCATTTCCAGAAGGGAATGATAGATGAGAGGCAATTAAATCCTCTCAGGAGGATTTTTTTCATTTCTAACTGCTCTTGATATTTGGAGCAGTTTTATTATTTTTTAGAGGGTGATCAGAATTGATTAAAATTAAAAATTTAACTAAACACTATCAGGCAGCCCAGGGAAGAGTTGAAGCAATCAATGGACTCAATTTGGAGGTTGCTGATGGTGAGATATTTGGTATGATTGGACCCAGTGGAGCTGGAAAAAGCACACTGATTAGAATGCTTAATTTATTAGAACAGCCAACTTCTGGTACTATAAATATTAATGGAACTGACTTAACTGAACTCAGTTCTCAGAATTTAAGAGCTGCCAGACAGAAGATTGGGATGATTTTTCAGCATTTTAATCTCCTCTCTTCGCGTACAGTTTTGGGAAATGTAGTTTTTCCGCTGGAAATAGCAGGAGTGGGAAAAAAGAAAAGACGCAAAAAAGCAAAAGAATTAATAGAACTTGTTGGACTTTCAGATCGAACAGATCACTATCCAGCTCAACTTTCTGGAGGACAGAAACAGCGAGTTGGTATTGCAAGAGCTCTGGCAAATGATCCGGATTTACTTTTATCTGATGAGGCGACTTCTTCACTTGATCCGGAAAGCACAAAATCTGTGCTGGAACTTCTGGCAAAGATTAGAGATGAGATGAATCTGACAATTATTTTGATTACTCATGAAATGGGAGTGATCAAGGATATTTGTGACCGGGTGGCTGTTCTGGAAGCCGGCCGGATTATTGAAGAAGGTCCTATTATTGATATTTTTTCAAAACCACAAAAACCACTGACTAAAAAGTTTATTAGTTCAGTGATTGATTTTAATCTGCCGGAAAGAATAATTAAATATGTTAAGGCAGAAAGACCGGGAGAATTAATCAGGATTTCCTTTGTAGGAGAAAAAACTCATGATCCCTATATTTCTGATCTTGTAAAACATTATTCGGTTGATGCCAATATTTTATATGGGAATATTGATGAAATTCAGGGAGTTCCTTTTGGTACTCTTGTTTTAGATTTAGAGGGACAGCTAACAAATATTGAAGAAAGCATAAATTATCTTCAGAGTCAGGGTTTACGAGTTGAGGTGTTAGACAATGTTTAATTTTATTACAGATTTAGCCCGCTATAATGATTTAATGATTAGCGGCACTATGGAAACTTTATATATGGTGGGTATGTCATTATTCTTTGCAATAGTAGGAGGAATACCACTTGGAGTTTTGACTACCATCACCCGGCCGGGACATATACTGCCCAATAAGCCTGTTAATTTTGTTCTTGATGGAATTATCAATATTGGCCGTTCAATTCCATTTATTATCTTAATGGTGGCAGTTATTCCTTTTACCAGAATGATTGTTGGTACTTCTATTGGTACCAATGCAGCTGTAGTTCCACTTTCGCTTGCAGCTATTCCCTTTATGGGGCGGGTTACTGATAATGCGATTTTAGAAATTGATCATGGTGTGGTGGAGTCTGCTCAGTCAATGGGAGCAAGTCCCCTGCAGATAGTATTTAAGGTTTTATTACCGGAATCACTTTCCGCTATTATTCTCGGTCTGACTTTAACAGGAATTAGTCTGGTCAGCTATTCAGCGATGGCTGGCGCAGTCGGTGGAGGTGGTCTTGGCGATATTGCAATTCGGTATGGATATCAGCGTTTTCAGCTGCCTGTTATGCTGGAGACCATTGTTATACTGGTAGTTATGGTTCAGTTGATTCAATTTCTGGGTAATCAGATAGCTTCGTTTTTTGATCACAGAGCCTGATTGGTTAAATAATTACTATTATTAGTTTGAAACTTAAGATATCATGAAAAAGGATTAAGAAATTATTTCTGGGAAAAGATACAGAACCAGAATTAATTTAATAAATTTTAAACAAGTAGAAGAGGAGAGATAATTATGTCAAAAAAAATAATTTTAATTTTAGTGCTTTTAACTTTTGTATTTGCTGGTGCTGTTCAGGCTGATGATCATGTTTTGGAAATTGGTGCTACTCCAGTTCCCCACTCTGAGATACTGGAATTTATCCGGGAAGATCTTGAAGAAGAAGGAATTGAGTTGGAAATAGTCGAATTTACAGATTATGTAACTCCAAATATTTCTCTTGATGACGGCAGTATTGATGCTAACTTTTTTCAGCATGTTCCTTATTTAGATCAGTTTAATGCTGATCGAGGCCTGGATTTAGTTGATGCGATTAAGGTTCATGTAGAGCCGATCGGTTTATATTCTGATCAACATACAAGTTTAGACGAAATTCCAGATGGATCTACAATTGCGCTGCCTAATGATCCATCTAATGAGGGAAGAGCTTTAATTTTACTGCATAATGAAGGAGTTATTACTTTGGAGGATCCGGAAAATTTAAATGCTACTCCAATTGATATTGTAGAAAATCCTAAAAATCTTGAATTTGAAGAACTAGAAGCAGCTCAACTTCCCAGAGTCTTACCTGATGTAGCAGGTGCGGTTATCAATACTAATTATGCTCTGGAAGCTGATTTAAATCCTTTAGAAGATGCTTTAATCATGGAAGGTAGTGACTCACCCTATGTTAATGTAGTTGCTGTCCGCAGTGGTGATGAAGATAGTGATAAGATTAATACATTAAAAGAAATAATTCAATCTGAGGATGTTGAAGAATTTATTTTAGATGAATATGAGGGTTCTGTTGTACCGGCATTTTAATTTAAAGTCATGCAATTAATTCAATATTGATTCAAAAAAGGAGCAGTTTTAAGCTGTTTCTTTTTTGTTAATCACTTAGAAATGTTGTATAATAAGATATAGAAAGCAATAAAATGAGGTGGTAAATTATGAGTAAGAGTCTGGCAACTGTGGTTAATATAATTCGTTTAATGAAGGATTCGGATGTTAAAGTCAGTAAAAAATTACTTTTTTTAGTTCCTGTAGCCTACCTTATTTTTCCTTTTGATTTAGTTGGAGATTTTTTCCCTGTTTTAGGTCAGATAGATGATATTGCAGTCTTTATTTTAATGTGGCCTGTTCTAAGGAATATTTTAAACAAATATCAGACCGGTGATCCTGAAGTCGAAAAAGAGAAAAAAGATCCGGAAGCAATTGATATTGATGACTATACTGTTGAATAATAATTTTAACTGTCAGGTGTGTAAAAAAATTTGACAGTTAAAATTTTTATTTATATAATTATGACTGACTGGTCGGTTTATTATTTTGGAGGAGTTGATTTAATGACAAATACTAAAGAAAAGATTCTTAATTCAGCTGTAAATTTGTTTTCAAAAAACAATTATCATGCTGTTTCGATGAATCAGATTGCAGAAGATGCAGATTTAAGCAAGGGCACTCTTTACTGGCATTTTGATAGTAAAGAAGAATTATTTAGTAAAATACTTATTCGAGGAATTGATTATTTTAAAAAAAGATTTCGAGAAATTCTAAACTCAGAACAGAAGACGGAGGATAAGATTTACTCACTGGTAGAAATTGTTGTTAATACTTTTTCTGAAAATATGAACTTGATAATTTTATTTAAAAATAATTCGCCTATTATTACTCAGGAATTAGAAGATAAGAAGTGTCAGCAGCATCAGGGTTTTCTTGATATTATATCTCAAATTATCGAAGAAGGAATAAAGCGAGGAGCAATTACTGCTAAAAAAGCTAATGAACTTTCTTTAATGGTCCTATCAATACTTTTTTCTGATCAGATTATTCGGATGCTGCGAAATAACAGCAGCCAGAAACAGATTCAAAAAACAATAGATTTTATTTATGATTTTATTATGTATGGTATAACAGGAAAGGAGAGTAATTAATGCAGAAAAGAAAAGTGATTTTAGTTTTAGTTTTTTTAATGGTTTTAAGTTCTTTCAGTGCTGGAGCAGCTGAACTAAGCCTGGAGGAAGCAGTTGAAATTTTAGTAGAAGATAATAGAGAACTTAAAAATGCCCGTAAGGATATTGAAAGTGCAGAAAAAGATATTGAACTTGCAGAGAGATCTTATTTCCCAACGGTTGAGCTGCAGAGTTCCTACACCAGAAGAGGTGATGATTCTGATAGTTCAAATGAAAATAATGGATCGTCTGGTTTATCTGATTTAGATAGTGGGGATTTACAATTACTTAATTTAATTGAACA
>JBKHFK010000079.1:0-7418 GCA_046540295.1 Halanaerobium sp. | reverse complement strand
GCAAAAGAAGCTAGGAGATAGTTTAAATGCTGTCAAGGAAAACTTCTAGACTGTCCGTAAGGGGATATAATAGGGATTAAAGTGTGTTCTTAGTGGTAATCCAGCTCTGCAGAGGGAGACCCTGTGGCGGGAATTTAAAGAGAAATCTCCTGAATGGCGACAGACGGGAATTCCCGGGGAAAACCTGCTGGACCTATGACACAGCATTTATCTATTATATTGCCATCTGCTATTTTATTAATTGAGGTGAATATTGTTGAATAATTTAAAGAGCAGTATTATTATTGCTATCATGACTTTTTTTATTGCGGTAGGTGTCTCATCCATTTCACAGACACAGGTGCAGTTTGTACCATTACCGATGGCAGTAATAATACTGTTAATTATTATTATAGTGGGAGTTTTATCAGATATGGTGGGAGTGGCAGCAACTGTTGCCAGAACCGAACCCTTTAATGCCAAGGCAGCCAAAAAGATTTTTGGTGCTAAAACTGCTCTTTATCTGGCTCAAAATGGTGATAAAGTGGCCAGTCTGATGTGTGATATTGTTGGCGATATCTGTGGAACAATCAGTGGGGCAATCAGTGCTGTGATTGCAATTGATCTGATCAACTATTACGGTTTTTCAAATTTGTGGACAAACCTGATTATTATTGGTCTGGCCTCATCCTTAACAGTTGGGGGAAAGGCGTTTTTTAAATATTATGGTATGAAAAAATCCACAAAAATTATTTTTATTGTTGGTCGTTTTTTGGCGTTTTTTCATCTAACTTATGATAAAATTTACAGTTTTTTAAAAAAGAGGTGGATTTAATGAGTGATTATCTGTCAAAAATAAATGGTATCGATGATTTAAAAAGATTAAAGAGTTCTCAGCTTAAAAAACTGGCAGCAGAAATCCGGGAATTTCTGCTGGAAAATATTTCTCAGACAGGGGGACATCTTGCATCAAATCTGGGAACTGTGGAACTGACTATTGCCCTCCATCATTATTTAAATAGTCCTACAGACAAAATAATCTGGGATGTTGGACATCAGGCATATACTCATAAGATTTTAACAGGACGCAGAGATTGTTTTGCAAATTTAAGGCAGAAAGATGGGATGAGTGGATATCCTAAATGCAGTGAATCACCACATGATATAATAGGTGCCGGCCACAGCAGTACCTCAATCTCTGCTGCGGTAGGTATGGCCCTGGCTCGAAAAAACCTGGATCAGATGGGAGATATATATGCTGTTATTGGAGATGGGGCACTGACCGGGGGGATGGCCTTTGAAGCCCTAAATCATGCCGGACATATTGGTGCTGATATCAATGTAATTTTAAATGATAATGAGATGTCAATTGCCAATAATGTGGGAGCCATTTCTAATTACCTGTCCAACTTGCGCAGTGACCCAACACTAAAAAAAGTCAAAGAGGATATTGAATTTTTAATTAATAAGATACCTCGCATTGGAAAATCAGTTTCTAATACTGTTGACCGAGTAAAAAATGCTCTAAAGTACAGCTTTATTCAGGGAGTGCTTTTTGAAGAATTTGGTTTTAATTATCTGGGGCCAATTGATGGGCATGATATTGTTGAATTAATGAGATATTTTAAACAGGCAGAAGCAGTAGAGGGGCCTGTACTCTTACATGTTATAACTAAAAAAGGTAAGGGTTATCTCCCTGCTGAAAATAATCCTGATAAGTTTCATGGTGTTGGATCTTTTAATCTTGAAGATGGCAGTGCTAAAAAAATGAAATCAAAGCCCAGCTACAGTCAAATTTTTGGGGAAACACTCAGCAGAATGGCTGCTGCAGACAAAAAAATTGCCGGTGTAACTGCCGCTATGCCTGCTGGAACAGGGATGGATATTTTTGCCAGTTCTTATCCAGAAAGATATTATGATGTCGGAATCGCAGAACAGCATGCTGTAACTATGAGTACCGGCCTGGCTAAAGGTGGGATGAAACCGGTTTGTGCAATTTATTCTACTTTTCTGCAGCGGGCCTATGACCAGGTGATTCATGATGCTGCAATTCAGAATATTGATTTAACACTCGCTGTTGATCGAGCTGGAATAGTTGGCAATGACGGAGAAACCCATCAGGGCTTATTTGACTATTCATTTCTGCGCCCTGTACCCAATTTAGTAATAATGGCAGTCCGGGATGCAGAGCAGCTGCAGCAGATGTTATTTACAGCTGTCAATTATGAGGGACCGGCTGTACTCCGCTATCCAAGGGGTGGTGCTGCTGGCGAATATATTCCCCGGGAAGTAAAAGATCTAAAAGCACTGGAAATTGGAAAAGCAGAAGAGTTAATTGAAATTAAAGAGAAAATGGATCTTACTATTTTAGCTGTAGGCTCAACTGTTAATCCTGCCCGAAAAGCAGCTGAAATTTTAAATAATAATGGTTATCAAACTGCTTTAGTTGATGCCAGATTTATTAAACCTCTGGATGAAGAAATAATTATTAAGGCTGTTGAGAATTCAAAAAATATAATCACTGTTGAAGAACAGGTGCTTGCCGGAGGCTTTTCTTCCGCCGTGCTTGAACTGGCTGCCGATCGAGGTTTAAGTTTAAAAAATATTAAGAGAATCGGTGTTGGGGATGAATTTGTCAGTCAGGGTGGAATGGAAGAAATGAAAAAAGAATATCAGCTCGACGGCAGAGGTATTCTTAAAAATGCTCTTTCTCTGCTTGAACAGGCAGAGGAGGTAAATAGACTATGGCCGGAAAAGAAAGATTAGATGTTGTAGTAACTGAGAGAGGCCTTTTTAGAAGTCGTTCTCAGGCGAAAAGAGCTATTATGGCCGGTCTGGTTTTTGTCAATGGCCAGCGAGAAGATAAGGCGGGAACTCAGATTGATCCTGAAGCCGAAATTGAGTTTCGCGGAGACAAAAACCCCTATGTCAGCAGGGGTGGTCTCAAGCTGGAAAAGGCATTAAAAGAATTTGCTGTTGATCCTGCTGCTAAAGCAGCAATAGACATTGGAGCCTCTACCGGAGGTTTTACAGACTGTTTACTGGAGCATGGAGCCAGTAAAGTTTATGCCATTGATGTTGGTTATGGTCAGCTGGCCTGGAAATTGCGTCAGGATGAGCGTGTTGAAGTGCTGGAAAGATGTAATTTTCGCCATTTAGAAAAAAAGGAGCTGCCTGTAAAAGTTCCGCTAATAGTTACCGATGTCTCCTTTATTTCTCTGCGTCTGATTGCACCTGGAGTTAAGAAATTTATAAAAGAAAATGGCGATTTTTTGGCCTTAATTAAACCACAATTTGAAGCCGGCAGAGAACGCGTTGGCAAAAATGGTGTGGTTAAAGATCCAGCTGTACATCTGGATGTGATTGAGAGCTTAAGTGTTTTTTTTCTTAATCAAGGTTTTAAACCGCTGGCTTTAAATTATTCTCCAATTACAGGAGCCACTAGTAAAAATATTGAGTATCTTATTCACCTTAAATATACTAAAGATACTGAACAATTTGATCGAGAAAACTGGCAGCAGCAGATAAAAAAGACGGTGAATGCTGCCCATACAGAACTGGGAGGTTCTTAATATGGAAAAAGCTGCATTAATAGTAAATTTAGATAAGAAAGAAGCCTTTACTGTGGCTGAAAGAGCTATTGAATGGTTTAAAAAAAGAAAAAAAGAATTTTTAATTGAAAAGCGGGCAGCCTTCCAGCTGGCTCAGAAGAAAAGAGCGGCTGATTATAATAAAATTAAAAGTGATGCTGATTATATAATTATTATCGGTGGGGATGGTACCTTTTTACATAGTTCTCACCATTTTATCGGCAGTGATATTCCACTGCTGGGAATAAATGTCGGCCATCTCGGATTTTTGACTGATGTAGAAACTGAGGAGCTGATTAAAGCCCTGGAGATGATCGATAATGACAATTACAATATAGAAAAAAGAATGATGCTGAAGACAAAACATTACCGCGGTGAGCAGAAAATTAACAGCAGTTATGCACTTAATGACTATGTTATTAATCGGGATCCTGATTCTCAGATGCTCAAAATTGAACTCTATATTAATAATGAACTTGTTAATAATTTTAGGGGTGATGGTCTAATTATTGCTACTCCAACTGGCTCTACAGCCTATTCTCTTTCTGCCGGAGGACCGATAATCAACCCCCGCCAGATTCAGGCGATTTTAATAACTCCTATCTGCCCGCATAATCTCCATCTGAGGCCGATGGTTATTTCAGCAGAGGAAAGAATAAGAATCAGGGTTGACAGTGAC
Organism: Halanaerobium sp.; assembly: GCA_046540295.1. GTDB lineage: Bacteria > Bacillota > Halanaerobiia > Halanaerobiales > Halanaerobiaceae > Halanaerobium. The sequence goes on along the minus strand of JBKHFK010000079.1, from coordinate 3,170 downwards.
GGCCGCTCAGTTAAAGGCTGTGCTGACGGCAGACAGAAGAACGAAATTATTCCCGGAGATGAAATTTATATCAGTGGTGCAGATCAGGAGCTGTCGATTATAAAACTACCTGATCGAACTTTTTATACAACTGTAAAAGAAAAAATGCATCTTGCCTAACTGACAGGAGGAAAAATTATGCTCAGTGACTTACAGGTTAAAAACTTTGCCTTAATTAATAAGGTAAATATTAATTTTAAGCAGGGCTTAAATATTTTAAGTGGAGAAACAGGGGCCGGTAAATCAATTATTATTGGAGCTCTTGATTTATTACTTGGAGCCAGGGCCAGTACCGATGTTATCCGCAGTGGTAAAAAAGCAGCTTATATTTCTGCTTTTTTTCAGCCTGATGAACTTGAAATTATCAATAATATTTTATCTGAGGCCGGAATCGAGAAGGAAGAAAATGGTATTCTGATAGCTCGTGAAATAAGAGAAAACGGCCGCAACCGCACTCTGATCAATGGTCAGCTTGCAGCCTTAAAAATTGTTAAAAAAATCAGCCGTTATTTAATTGACATCCACGGTCAGCATGAGCATCAGCTCCTTTTAGATCAGAGTTCACATCTGATGGTTCTTGATGCCTTTATCGGTGATCAAATTAAGCCGCTAAAAAAGGAAATCAAATCTTTATATCAGCAGCTGGTAGAGCTTAGACAGGAACTTTCGGAAATTGAAATTGATGATTCTCAGCGAGCAAGAGAGCTGGATATTATTAATTTTCAGATTGAAGAAATTGAGGAGGCTGCTCTCAAAAAAGGAGAATACGAAGAATTAAAAGAAGAATATCAAACTTTATCTCACGGTGAAGAAATTTACAGAGTTGTATTAGAGTTGATGAGTTCACTCAGTGGTGATGATTACAAAGATCAGGGAATAATGGATAGGCTCTCGGTTTTAAAAAATAAATTTGCAGAAATTGAGGATTACAATCCAGAATTAAAAAAGCTGAATAAAAATTTTGCAGATATATATTATGGACTGGAAGAGTTTGTTTTTGATTTAAATGATTTTGAGAGTTCTTTTGCCTATGATGAAGAGAGGATTTCAATGATCAGTGACCGACTGGATCAGATTAATACTCTCCTGCGAAAATATGGAGAAGATGTGGAAACTGTACTTTCTTATCTGCAGGAACTTTACCAAAAAAGGGACAGGTTAGAAAATGTTGAAGAAAAAATTGCTTCTTTAACCAAAAAAGAGGATCAGCTAAAGCAAAAATTACTGGCTAAATCCAGGCAGCTTTCAAAGCAGAGAAAAGAACATGCCAAAAACTTAGAAGTACAGCTTAAACAGGAACTTAAAGATCTGGCAATGGAGGATGTCAGATTTAAAGTTAATTTTGTTGAAAAAGATATTTCAGCCGATGGTACTGATCAGATAGAATTTTTAATTTCGCCCAACCGCGGGGAAGATTTAAAATCACTTTCTAAAATTGCTTCCGGGGGAGAACTTTCACGGATTATGCTTTCTTTAAAAACAATAACCGCAGCTTTAGATCAGGTTGATACCTTAGTTTTTGATGAGGTTGACAGTGGTGTGGGGGGGAAAACAGCTGCTAAGATGGCAGCAAAATTAAGTCAAATTTCTAAAGACAGGCAGATCATCTGTATTACCCACCTGCCCCAGCTTGCCAGTGCAGCAAGTCATCATTTTTTAATTAAAAAAGAAAAAGGGGAAAACAGAACATTTACCCAGATTTATGCTTTAGATAGAGAGCAAAGGGTTGAAGAACTTGCCAGAATGATTGGGGGAACAACTATCACTAATAAAACTCTTGCTCACGCGGATGAAATGCTGCTTATGGCTGGTGAATAAGGAGATATTAGCACCAATAGGGAAAACTCAATAATTTATTAGGGATAAAATTATTGTTTTATATAAAATATGAGGGGGAAATAAAAATTGGATAAAACCATTGATATATTAATCGTTGATGATAACAGGGAATTCTGTCAGCTGCTGGCTGAATTTTTTGCTGAAAATGAAGATTTTAATGTTGTAGGGATGCTTTATGATGGTGAACAGGCTCTGGATTATCTTAAAAATAATGAAAATCCTGATGTTTTAATTTTAGATTTGATTATGCCTCATCTGGATGGTATTGGGGTTTTGGAGGAGTTGAAATCTGAGGAATTAATTGATGAGATGAAAATTGTAACTTTAACTGCAATGGGCCATGACAAAATCATGAAAACTGTGCTTGACCTGGGGGTTCATTATTATATTATGAAGCCCTTTGATCTTGACAAATTGATGCAGCGAATAAAGCAGCTAATGGAAGAAGATAATGGAGCAGCAGATGATATTATGGTTCAGGGGTCAAAATTAGAGGTTGAAAATGGAAATTTCAAAGCATTAATAACTGAAATTATCCAGGAACTCGGGATACCTGCCCACATTAAAGGCTACCGTTATGTGCGGAAGGCGGTTGAACTGGTGATTAAAGATATGGATTTACTGGGAGCTGTAACCAAAGAATTATATCCTCAGATTGCAGAAGAGTTTGATTCCACTCCAAGTAGAGTAGAAAGAGCTATCCGGCATGCAATTGATGTTGTCTGGCAGCGGGGTAATCAGGAAGCTTTAGAAAAACATTTTAAAAATAATATTAATGAAAATGTCAAACCCACCAATTCTCAATTTATCGCCAGACTGGCAGATACAATAATGGTTGATTTAAAAGTTTAATAAATGGAGGCTTATAATGGAGATTAAGAAGGAGAAAAAGACTGCAGGTAAAACAATTTATGAGGGAAATATTTTACGGGTCTATCGAGATGAAGTTGAATTTCCAGATCACCATAAATCTGCCCGAGAAGTAGTAGAACACAGTGGTGGTGTTTCGGTACTGGCAGAAAATGAAAAAGCTGAAGTATTATTAATTAAACAGTACCGCTACCCGGTTGATGAGGTTATCTATGAAATACCAGCCGGGAAACTGGAAGTAGATGAGAAAGTAGAGGACTGTGCCCGCAGAGAACTGAGGGAAGAAACCGGTTATACTGCTGAAAAATTTACTAAGTTATTTGAATTTTTCCCAACACCCGGTTACAGTACTGAAACTATTTACATCTATCAGGCAGAAAAGCTGCAGTTTGTGGGCAGAGACTTAGAAGAGGGAGAATATA
>JBKHFK010000078.1:0-7421 GCA_046540295.1 Halanaerobium sp. | reverse complement strand
ACATATTTTTAATTTTACCTGCCACAAATTTTCTTTTTTCTTTACAATATCTTCCCAGAAGCAGTCATAACTATCTCCTTCAATTACAAATGATTTTTCTTCGATAGTTTTAATTCTCCCAATTGAGTTCATATCAAAGATAAACAGGCCATCTTCAGTAAGAGAAGCTGCTGTGTTTTCAAAACAACTTTGAAGCTGATCAATATCAGTCAAATAATTTAAACTATCAAAAAAAGACACAATCAGATCAAATTTTCTGCTGAAAGAAAAATCAGTCATGTTTTGATCTCTAAAATTTAAAGTAAGTTGTCTTTCTCTCTGCTGCAGCTGATAACCCATTTTATCCTTTTTCGCTAAAAAGTTATTAAATTCACTGGATTTTTTCACTTTATTTTCTAATTTTTCTGCAGCCTTAGCAAGCATCGCTGAGGATAAATCGAGCGCTGTTATCTCCCTTACAGAATCCAGATCGATCAATTTTAAGGTCATATTGGAGGTTCCAGATGCAAGTTCAAGCACCGATTCTGGTCTGTGTCTGTAATATTTCAAAAGATCTTTAAGATATCTAAACCAGTAATGATAGGGAACATTTTTCATTACATCATCATAGATTTCAGCGAAATATGTGGTATAGCTCTGTTCCATTTTTAGCCCCTATCTTTTGCCAGCTGTATTAAAAAATCAAGATATTGATATACTTCTTTACTTCCTTCTCCACTTTGAGCAGAAAAGAAGGTAAAATTATCTTCTTCATTCAAATTCAGTTCCTTATAAATCATCTTTTTCTGCTTTGCTTTTTTATTATTAGATATTTTATCTACTTTAGTAGCAGCAATTAAATAACTTAAACCGCTGGCCTGAAGCCATTCGACCATCATTTTATCATCTTTGGTTGGTTTATGGCGGGAATCAATAATCTGGACAACTCCAATTAGATTTTCTCTATAATTTAGATAGGTATCAATCAATTCTGCCCAGTCATCCTTAACTTTTTGTGGTACACTGGCAAAACCATAACCCGGTAAATCCACGAGATAAAACTTATCATCGATATTAAAATAATTTAGAGACTGAGTTCTACCCGGTGTGTTGCTTGTTCGGGCCAATTTTTTTTGGCGGGTAATACGGTTAATTAATGATGACTTGCCCACATTAGAGCGGCCGCTAAAAGCTACCTCAGGCTGCTGGAGCCTGGGGCAGTCTTCATATTTGTAAACACTTTTATAAAATTCAGCATTACTGATCTGCATGATTCTCATCCTCTAATAACAGGATATCCATTACTTCATCCATATGAGAGACAAAAGTTACATTTAAGCCTCTGGTAATTTCCTTTTCTATTTCTTTAAATTTATTTTCATTTTTCTTTGGTAAAATAAAGTTTTCAATTCCCGCTCTGCGTCCGGCAAGAATTTTTGTTTTTAGACCTCCAATTGGAAGCACTCTACCCCTTAAAGATATTTCTCCGGTCATTGCATAATCGCCTCTAACTTTTCGTCCAGTCAGCGCTGAAGCCAGGGCAATTGCTATGGTTATTCCTGCTGAAGGCCCGTCTTTTGGAACAGCACCCTGTGGAACATGGATATGAATATCATATTTCTTATAAAATCCGTCACTTAAGTTCAATTCATTCTGTTTGGAGCGGACATAACTTAAGGCTGCCTGAGCGGACTCTTTCATCACATCTCCCAGAGAACCGGTTAGAGTTAGTTCCCCTTTACCGGGAACTACTGCTACTTCAATATCTAAAATATCTCCACCTGCCTGATTATAGGCAAGCCCGGTGGCTACACCAATTCGATCTTCCAGATCACTTTCCTGATGTTCGTAATCTGCCAGACCAAGGTATTTTTCTACACTGTTAACTGCTACCTGAGCTCTGTGATCACGACCTTCCACAAATTCTTTAGCAACCTTGCGTGTAATAGCAGCAAGTCTGCGCTCAAGATTTCTTACTCCTGCTTCTCTGGTATATTCTCTAATTACCTTTAAGATAGCATTGGAAGAAATATTAATCTGATCTTCTTCTAAACCGTGATCCTCATATATTTTTGGCAGCAGATGACCTTCTGCAATTTTTAGTTTTTCATCTTCGGTGTAGCCGGGTATCTCAATCAATTCCATTCGATCGAGAAGTGGAGCCGGTATTGTATGAGCAACATTGGCTGTTGTCACAAATAGCACCTGTGAAAGATCAAATGGCACCTCAAGATAATGATCACCAAATTCCTTATTCTGTTCTGGATCTAAAACTTCCAGCAGCGCAGAGGCCGGATCTCCTCTAAAGTCCGAACTCATCTTATCAACCTCATCCAGCAAAAAGACCGGATTTTTACTGCCGGCATCACGCATCGCATTTATAATTCTGCCGGGGCGCGAACCAATATAAGTTCTGCGGTGACCTCGGATTTCTGCCTCATCTCTAACACCACCCAGAGAAAGGCGGACAAAATCTCTATCTAAAGCTCTGGCAATTGAACGTCCGAGTGAGGTCTTGCCAACTCCCGGAGCTCCTACCAGACATAAAATAGGACTCTTTTTAGCTGGAGCCATCTTACGAACTGCAAGATATTCCAGAATTCTTTCTTTAACATCTTTTAAACCATAATGGTCTGCCTCTAAGATCTCTTCAGAATTTTTTATATCAATTTCTTCTTCTTTTTTCTTATTCCAGGGAAGATCTAAAATACAGTCTAAATAATTACGAATAACTGTAGCCTCAGGTGACATATTAGGAGTCCTATCAAGTTTTTCAATCTCCTCTTCTACCTTTTCGGCTACCTTTTCCGGCAGATCTGCCTCTTCCAGCTTCTCATAATATTCATCTATTTCATCAGTTGAACTTTTATCTTCATCAAGCTCATCCTGAATAACCTTCATTTTTTCTCTTAAATAATACTCTTTCTGGTTTTTTTCAACTTTCTTTTTAACTCGCTTATTAATATCCTGTTCTATTTTTAAAACTTCAATTTCATCCTGCAGCAGGCTCAGCATTTTCTCCAGTCTCTGAACAATATCAGTTGCCTCAAGTAATTCCTGCAGCTGCTGATATTTTAATTCTACCTGAGAAGAAATCACATCTGCCAGACGACCCGGATCATCAATATTACTGGCCGACATAATTGTTTCAGCTGGCAGATTACGATTATACTTTATATATTCTTCAAATTCCTTAACCACTGTTCTCATTAAAGCTTTAATATCTGTTGTTACTTCAATCTTTTCTTCCGGACAACTTTTAACTTCAGCCAGAAAATATTCTTCCGTATCAAGATATTCAATAACTTCAGCTCTTTCTAAACCTTCCACAACAACTTTAATCATCCCATTGGGAAGCTTAACCAGCTGTTTGACCTCAGCAATTGTTCCGAAATGATAAATATCTTCAATTTCAGGTTCTTCAACTGTTTCATCTTTTTGAGCAGCAATTATTATTTTCTTTTCTTCCATCATTGCTTCTTCAAGGGCAGCAACAGATTTATCTCTGCCTACTAAAAGAGGAATTACCATGTGTGGAAAAACAATTACGCCCCGTGATGCCAGTAGAGGCAGTTCCATTACTTCTTTAATTTCATTTTCTTCACTCATTGATTTTCACCTCTATCTATAATATTTAAAATATTTAATAATTATCATAAGACAACTCTACATTATATATTTCTGGATTAATTAACTTTCCCCTCCACAAATATTCAAAAAAACGAAAGAGATAATACCACTCACTCTATAGGAGTAATATTATCTCTAAATTATCTACACCTTAATTTAGCTTAAACAGTTTTTAATTATTTAATCTTTTAGCTGTTAAGCACTTTCTTCCTCTTCCAGACTATCTTCTTCAATTTCTAGAATTGGTTCAGCATCTTCTTCTATAACTTCCCTGGTAATAATACACTTTTTAATTTCCGGTCTGGAAGGTAGATCATACATTATTTCTAAAACAGAATTTTCTACAACCGATCTTAAACCACGGGCACCGGTATCACGCTCTAAAGCTTTAGCAGCAATTGCTTTTAGAGCTTCTTCGGTAAATTCCAGTTCTATGTCATCCATGGCAAAGAATTTTTCATACTGTTTTACCAGAGCATTACGCGGTTCTTTCATAATCCGAACCATATCTTCTTCCTCAAGCTGATCTAAGGTTACCTGAACAGGCATCCTACCTATAAACTCCGGTATCAAACCATAGTGCAGTAGATCCTGAGGTTGAATATGCTTTAAGGTATCTCCAATATTTTTATTTTCTTCTTTGGTTTTGATATCAGCACCAAAACCCATAACCTTTTCGCTGATCCGGGAGTCAATCAATTTCTCCAGGCCGTCAAAGGCGCCACCAGCAATAAAGAGAATATTGGTAGTATCTATCTGAATAAATTCCTGATGCGGATGTTTGCGTCCACCCTGAGGTGGAACACTGGCTACAGTCCCTTCTATAATTTTAAGCAGGGCCTGCTGAACTCCTTCACCAGAAACATCCCTTGTTATAGAAGTGTTTTCAGATTTGCGGGCAATTTTATCAATCTCATCAACATAAATAATACCCTTTTCTGCCTTTTCTACATCATAATCAGCAGCCTGAATTAATTTAAGCAGGATATTTTCCACATCTTCTCCTACATAACCGGCCTCTGTTAGCGAAGTAGCATCAGTTATTGCAATCGGGACATCAATAATTTTAGCCAGAGTCTGTGCCATTAAGGTTTTACCACAGCCTGTAGGCCCAACCATCATAATATTACTTTTCTGTAATTCAACATCGTCAACCATCATATTGGAATTAACACGTTTATAATGATTATAAACAGCTACAGAAAGAGATTTTTTAGCTCTTTCCTGCCCAATTACATATTGATCTAAATATTCTTTGATTTCTTTAGGTTTTGGAACACTTTCAAACTCAAGTTCCAATTCCTCATCTAATTCTTCTTCTACAATTTCATTACAGAGTTCTATACATTCATCACAGATATAGACTCCTGGACCGGCAACCAATTTTTTTACCTGATCCTGGCTCTTACCACAGAAGGAACATTTTAGTTCCCCATCTTCATGATCGTGATCGCCAAATTTAAACATTATATCACCTCTCGGGCTAAATTACTTTTCCTTTAACTCATTACGAGTAATTACTTCATCTATTATTCCATAATCTACAGCTTCATCTGCAGTCATGAAATAGTCTTTTTCTACATCCTGAGCAATCTTTTCTGTACTCTGACCGGTGTGTTTGCTGAGAATATCATTGAGTAATTCTCTAATTCTCATTAACTCTTTAATGTGGATTTCAGCTTCAGTTGCCTTACCCTGAGCTCCACCGGCTGGCTGGTGAATCATAACTCTTGCATAAGGAAGAGCATATCGCTTCCCTTCTGCACCAGCAGCAAGCAGCAGTGCACCTGCACTTGCAGCCTGTCCCATACCAATTGTTACCACATCAGGTTTAATATACTGCATGGTATCATACATTGCCAGAGCAGCTGTTACTGAACCACCCGGGCTGTTAATATATAAATAAATATCTTTATCAGGATTATCTGCTTCTAAAAAGAGAAGCTGAGCAATAACAGTATTTGCAACATCATCTGTTACCGGTGAACCCAGGAATACTATTCTGTCTTTTAACAATCGAGAATAAATATCATAGGATCTTTCCCCACGATTGGTCTGTTCAACTACCATTGGAATTAGGCTCATCTTTAAAAACCTCCTTTTTTTGTACCCGGTACCCGAAATCGATTTTTGTACCCGGTACCTATCTCATATCTTTATTTTAGTTGTTATCGATTAAAAAATCAATTGTTTTCTGTCTTTTGATATCATCTTTAAGCTGAGCTAACTGTCCCTGCATCTGCAGAATAGCCTTTATTTTTTCTGGCTCCTGATCATGCATTTCGGCAATCTCATTTACCTCTTCTTCAATTTCTTCATCTGTAACTTCAATATCCTCTATATCCGCAATAGCTTCTAAAACCAGCAGTTCTTTTGCCCGTTCTGAAGCTGTTTCTTTATTTTGTTCTCTCCAGCCTTCCTCATCCATTCCCATATAACCGAGGTAATCTTCTACATCCATTCCCTGCTGTGAAATAGACTGAGATAATCTCTGAAACATCTGGTCAAGCTGTTCATCAACCAGAGTATCTGTTATATTAACTTCAGCATTTTCGCTGGCTTTTTTAATCAGTTCTTCTCTGAAGTTATTTTCAGCTGAGTTTTCTTTCTGTTCCGCTAACTCGTCTCTAATACTTACTCTTAATTCGTCCATAGTTTCGTAATCACTTGCTTCCTGAGCAAAATCATCATCTAATTCAGGTCTTTTCCTAACTTTTATCTCTTTTAAAAGTACATCAAAGGAAGCCTCTGCACCGGCCAGATCATCTGCATGATAATCTTCAGGGAATGTAACTTCAACAGTTTTTTCTTCTCCAACCTTCATTCCAACTAATTTCTCTTCAAAACCTGGAATAAAGCTGCCGGAACCAATTTCTAAACTGTACTCCTCTGCCGAACCACCGGGGAATTCTTCACCATCAACATAACCGGTAAAATCAATAATTGCAAAGTCACCTTCCTGCAGTTCTTCACGCTCTGCAGTCATTAACTGGCTGTGTTCATCCTGCATTTTTTCAAGACGCTGAGCAATCTCTTCGTCTTTAACTTCAGTATCTTCTTTTTCAATTCCTAAACCTTTATAATCTCCAAGTTCAACCTCTGGTTTAACCTCTACAATTGCTGTAAATGTAGCAGGCTCTCCTTTGGAAATATAAAAATCTTCTATATCTGGCTGGGCTACCGGTTCAATATCTGCCTCTTCAACCGCTTCACTGTAACCCTGTGGAATCAGAATATCAAGAGCATCTTTATGCAGTACCTCTTCTCCAAATCGCTGTTCAATAATCTTACGTGGTGCTTTTCCTTTTCTAAAGCCAGGAATTTCAATATCTTTAACTACCTGACGATAAGCCTGCTCTAAAGCTTCATCTACCTGTTCACTTTCTATTTCAACTTCCAGTTTAACTTTATTACCTTCCAGCACTTCTTTTTTTACTTCCATTATTATTCCTCCTAACTAATATTTAAATAAAACTTTTTTAAAAACTCTCTATATGTTAATAATCCCCGATCTGGCACCGGGCCAATATCGGGGGTCAATGACAGAATTATTAAATGGTGCGAAAGGTGGGACTCGAACCCACACGGGGATTGCCCACTAGATCCTAAATCTAGCGCGTCTGCCAATTCCGCCACTTTCGCATGGTAAATAATGCTGTAAGTGAAAATTTCTTTTTCATTTTCACAAAAAGCACATATAATGGTAACATAGCTTTTTGAACTTGTCAAGGATTTTAAAGAAATTATCAGATTCAATTGTAGATCTGTCTGATAAAGATATAATCCCTGCAGCAAAATTTTCATCTTTTCAA
>JBKHFK010000077.1:0-7516 GCA_046540295.1 Halanaerobium sp. | reverse complement strand
ATAGTCTGGGCTCTTGTTTACTTTTTTGATAGAATGGCTCCATAATAAAAGGACAGAGGGGGGAATAAAGATATTTCTCCCTTCTTTTTAAGCCTAAAGTTGATAAATAAATTATTTTTTACAGGGAGAGTAATAATGTTTGATATTAAAGAAAATATAAAGTGTATACTTTTATTGATTAAAAAAGATTTAAAAGAATCACTTAAAAATAGAACAGCAGTCATGATAATTATGCTGCCTCTTTTTGCTTCCTTAATGTTTTCACTGGTTAGTTCACAGCAGTTAGCCCGTAATTTTGAACTGGCAGTAAGCGGACAGGAGAGTCAGGAACTAATATCATTTATTAATAATAATTTTCAGAATTTCAGCATTCAGGAGATTGATGATATTGAATCTGGAAAAGAGGCCACAGCTGCTGGAAATATTGATGCTGCTTTAAATTATGATCCTGATATGGAGAATGTAGAAGATCGTTATCAGATCTACTTAGACAGCAGGGATACAGTTAATTTTTTTATTTTAAGAGAAAATATTTCTCAATTACTGTCAACTTACCATGATTTAAATGATGGGCCTCAGTTTAGCTTCCAGCCTGCTGCTGATTTTAAGGTCAGCAGTTCTATTCTGCCGGTCTGGTTAACTGTTACGATTACTATGATTGGTTTAATGTTAATTTCAGCTTCCCTATCTGAAGAGAAAGACAATAAAACTCTGGCAGCACTGCTGGTTACAAAAGTTAATATTTATCAGGTGATAGCAGCCAAAACTTTATTTGCCTGGATTTTGGCTCTAATTACTTCAACTTTGATGGGCGCTTTAAATGGAGTTTTAACAATCGGTTTTAATAGATTGTTATCTGCTCTGGTTATTATTACTGCTGCTACTCTTGTTTTTAGTGGACTGGGATTAATCATCAGTCTTTTTACAGGTTCTCAATCTTCTGCCAGGTCAATTTCTACTGTGATTTATTTTCCAATTATTTTCCCGGCTCTGGTTGCAGATGTTTCTCCTCTGACGCAGAGGCTGGCACTTTTTTTCCCGACTCATTACCTTTATCAGGCCCTGGATAAAGTGCTTGTTTATCAGGGTGGAGATACTCAATTAACTTTAGAATTATCTTTTTTGTTATTATTTGCTATTATTTTTTATTTTATAATCTTAATTTATATAAGAAAGGCTGATTCTCTTGTTGAATAAAAAATTAATTTTGTTACTGGTTCTGATAATATTTTTATTAACTCCAATGCTTCAAGCTGAAGACTTTGAAAGTCCGGAAGCCTTTACAGAATATATTTATGACAATTATGCAGAAAAAAATTTCAATGAAGTTTATAATAATTTTGCTGCAGAATTAAAAAGAGTTTTTGCTAAAGATGATTATTTAGATTTTCAGCAGCAGAATTTTGAGAAATATGAACTCGAATATACAGAAATCGAAGTTGCTGAAGCTGAGGAGATTGAATTCGATAAGATTAAAGAAAAATTTGAGTATGCAGATGATTTTGGCAGTTATTATCAGCTTCAGGTCAGCTATCTCCTGAAATTTAATCGCCTGGGGCGGCGGGAAGAAAGATCTGATAAAAAAGTATATTTGCGAAAAATAAATGATGATTTTCAGCTATTCTGGGATTACAAAAGTGCTGTAAATGATGATCAGGCTGTAGATGGGGCTGATCAGGGTGAGTGATCCGATTATTGAGATCAGTAATTTAGAAAAAGATTTTTCCGGCTTCAAAGCACTGCAGGGAATTAATCTGCAGGTTGATAAAGGAGAGATAGTTGGACTTTTAGGTCCCAATGGTGCTGGAAAAACTACTACTCTTAAAATTCTGATCGGACTTTTAAACTCTGATCAGGGAAATATTAAAATAATGGGAGAAGAAATTAAAAGACAGCTTCCAGCCTGGTTGAAGGCAAAAATAGGGGTAGTTTTTGAAGAAAGTAATTTATATCTCAGGCTTAATGCCCTTGATAATCTTAAATTATTTGCAGGAATAAATAATGTTGGTATTGATCGGGTTAGAAAATTGCTTGCTGAATATCAGCTGCAGGATGCGGCAGAAAAAGAGGTTAGAAATTTTTCAAAGGGAATGAAAAAAAGATTAATGATCTGTCGGGCTCTGCTTGCTGAACCGGAAATTTTAATTCTGGATGAAGCTACTGGAGGACTGGATCCCATATCTGCAGAAATTATTAGAGAAAAAGTACTTGCTTTAAAAAAAGAAGGAAAAACTGTAATTTTAAGCACTCATTATCTGGAAGAGGCAGATCGTCTCTGTGATCGAGTTGCTTTTATTAATCAGGGACAGGTAATTGCAGTAGATAAACCTTCTGTATTTAAAGATAGTCTGCAGAAGACACTGCTTGAGCTTGAATTTCTGGCTGATCCGGAAATGACAGAGCAAAAGCTTGAGTTATTTATGGAAAATATTCTGGCTTCAGGAGATAGTTACAATCTGCAGTCAGGAGTTTTAACTCTGCAGTTAAATATTGATCAGCAGCTTTTTAAAAAAGCTGAGGCAGCAGCAGCAAAATTCAAACTGCTTGATTTAAAAAAAGTTGAAGCTGATTTACAGCAGGTTTTTAATAACTTTAACAATTAATTATGTTTGCGGGGGAGATAGGATGCAGGAACTTGCACCTGAATTTGATTTTCTATTTAATAATTTAAATAAAATCGCCTATATTTTTACCGATCCCACTCATTTTGGTCCGGTAAATCAAAAAATGGCTGATTTTTGCTCGAGTAAAATTTCAGAGCTGGAAGGAGAATCTCTGTCAGTTATTCTGGATCAGCAGGAAGTTGAGGCTGTTAAAAATTTTAATCAAAAAATTTTTAAAGAAGGTCTGCGCAAAAGTGCTAAAATGGAAATTCAAATAAATGATAAACATTTTACAATTGAAGTTGATACCATTCCACATCATAATAGTGAAGGTGAGGTTGACTATTTACTCTGTCTGGCAGAGGATATTACTGCTGAGATGGAAAAAGAAAAAAGGTTTTATAGAAATAAAAAAAGATACAGCAGTATTTTTAAAAAAGCTCCACTGGCCTTTGTGGTTTCCGATAGAGAAACAAATATTATTGACTGGAATGACAAAGCAGAAGAAATATTTGGCTGGAAAAAAGAAGAGGTTATTAATAAAAACTTTAATCTTATTGTTGCAGAAGATTCTTATTCGGAAATTACTGAGGTTATAGAAAAAGTTTTTGAAGGAGAAAAAAGTTATAATATCAATAAAAATATCGCTAAAGACGGCAGTGAACTGTATTGTGAGTGGAATACAGCTTTAATTAAAGATCAGGATAATAAGATTCTCGAAATTATTTCTATTGCTCAGGATATAAGTGAGAAGATAAGAACTAAAAAAAGGATTGAAAATCAGAAAGAAGAATTAAAATACAGTGAATTAAGAACTCAGTTTTTTGCAAATATCTCACATGAGTTAAAAACACCTTTGAATTTAATTTTTTCCAGTTTACAGTTAATGGAGTTAAAACTTAAAAATAATGATTTTAGGCAGGAAAATCAGTTTGACAAATATCTTTCTTCGATTAGAAATAATGGATTTAGACTTCTGCGGCTTGTCAATAATTTGATTGATATAACAAAAATTGATGTTAACACTTTTCAGCTGCACCGCGGTAATTTTGATATTATAGAACTTATAAAATCGGTTGTAGAAAGTACCAGAGATTATCTGGAAGCAAAAAACAGAAATTTTCGTTTTGAAAATGTTTTAGATAAAGCAATAATTGCCTGTGATCCATTTAATATTGAGCGAGTAGTTTTAAATTTAATCTCAAATGCTGTAAAATTTACTTCCGAAGGTGATGAGATCTTATTAAGAGTTGAAAAAGAAAAAAGCTGGATCAAAATATCAGTCAGAGATACAGGAATTGGAATTAAAGAAGAAAATCAGGATATCATATTTGAACATTTTAGACAGGTAGATCAAAATTTTAATAAAATGAGAGAGGGAAGTGGGATTGGGCTCTCACTTGTTAAATCAATTGTCGAAATGCATGGAGGAAAAGTTAGTTTAGACAGTGCCTATGGAATTTACAGCCGCTTTAGTGTTTATCTGCCAGCAGAAACTATTGATCAACAGACTCTGGCTGCAGAGAGTTATTCGGCTGACAGTCTGTTAAATAAAGTAGAATTAGAATTTAGTGATATCAATTATATTTAAAGTTTAGGAGGGGTTTCCTTGTCAGTTCCCAGACAATTTGGCATTATAATTATACTAATAACATTATTAATTTTTATCTTAAGCAATACTGCAGCTGCACAAAACACAATTTATTTTAATGGTGAGGATATTACTTCCGAGATTAAAACTGCAAACCGGGAAGGTGAGCTGCTGATTAGAGCAAGGGATCTGGCGGAATTATTAGATGCAGATTTAACCTGGAGGCCTGCTTTAAAATCACTGGAAATGGAATCACAGGACGTTACTATCAAGATTATGGCCAAGAGTGATTATATTCAAATAGGTAATGACGCTCTGAGGACTAAAGCCGGTCTGCAGCTTGTTGATAATGAGGCCTATATTCCGCTGGCAAAATCGATAGAAGCATTTGGATATCTGCTTGAATATCAGAGAGATAAGGAAGAACTTTATATTTTTCAGCCAGAAACAACGATTAATGATGTATCCTGGCAGGAAGATGGTAATCAACTGCAGATCAATATGGACGAGATTACCCCTTACAGAGTTTTACATAGTGAAGATGGAAGTGAAATCACCATAGAAATTGATAAGGCAGAAATTGATCAGGAATTTAGTGATAACATTTCAAATAATAATTATTATTTGAAAGTGGAAAATGTTCCTGATAAAGCACTTTTACGTCTTGTATTAAAAAGCCGAACACCGATTCCCTTTCAGATTGACGGGGGAGTTTACGAACATGATGATTCACTGGTACTGAGTTTTCTGCCGCAGATTAAAGATATCAGGATTAATGAAGACGATATTTTAAGTGTGGAAGCAACTGGAGAAATACCTGAAGCAAAAACTAAATATATTTCTGAAAGTAAAAAGATGATTATTGATATTCCCTCAGTAGTAATTGGTAATTTTGATCTGGATATTGAAGATCATCCCCTGATTGAAGATATAAAAGTAACACAGCATGATTTAGATCCGGTTATTTTGCGAATAGAAGCCACTATGGCCGATGGTGATATCTTTAAACCATTAAAAAAAGAAAGGGATAATATTCTCAGCTTTAGACCCGGGGAGCGATCAGATATTACTGATTTAGAATATGAAAATGGTAGTTTTAGTTTTTCCTCTTCTTCGGCCTTAAACCCTGATCTATTTTTACTGGAATCCCCTCCACGCCTGGTTATGAATCTTTATCATATTAATCGTGGTAGTGGTATTCAGGATAAAATAGAAATTAATAACTCTTTAATTAAAAATCTGAGGACCGCCAGATTTGATAATCAGACAGTTCGGATTGTAGCTGATCTGGAAGAGCTTACAGGTTATGACTGGTTTGAAGAACAGAGAGATGGTAAATATTACTATACTGTTAATTTAAAAAATAAATTTTCCGAGATTAGAACAGAGGATAATGAAGACTATCAATATCTCAATATTTTAATGGACAGTAAGGCTGACTATGAAGTTAAGAAATTTAATTATCCAGATCGAATCGTTGTTGATTTTAAAAACACTCTAAATAATTTGGATAAATTAGATTCAATTGAAAAAAGTTCTTTAATTAAAGATATCAGGAGCAGTAATTATCAACTGGAAAATGAAGAGGTAACCAGACTGGTATTTGAATTAAATGATTATTACAGTCATGAGGTTGAAAGTTATCAGGATCAGCATGGTATAAAAATTGCTCTGGCAAAAGATTATTTAAATGAAGAAATGGAAGAAGAAAAAGAGATTGGAAGTCATCTAATTATTGTTGATGCCGGGCACGGCGGTTTTGATCCAGGAGCGATTGGAGTGACCGGACTGGAGGAGAAAATTCCTAATCTTGCAATCGCTAAGGAGATTGCGAGTATCTTAACTGATAATGAGCAGGAGGTGCTTTTAACCAGAGAAACAGATGAGTTTCATTCTTTACAGCAGCGGGTTAAATTTGCCAATGACAGTAAGGCAGACCTTTTTGTAAGTATTCATGCTAACTCCTTTAATAAATCACAAACCAGTGGTGTGGAAACATATTATAATAAAAATGGAAATGATCAGAATCGATTTTTAGCAGAAAAAATACATGATAAATTGGGTCGAGGTCTGGATATTTTCGATCGGGGAATAAAGGAAAGTAATTTTTATGTAATTAAATATACTGAAATGCCTTCAGCACTGGTAGAAGTTGCCTTTTTAAGTAATCCGGAAGAAGAAAAGATGCTTGACTCTGAAGATTTTCAAAATCAGTCAGCTTCATTAATAGTAGAAGGAATTCTTGATTACCTGGAAGAGAACGGAGGTAACTAATATGGCCTTAAGACTGAAAAAAATTAATTCTGCTCAAAAAAGAAAACTGCTGCTGATTTTAAGAATATTACTGCTTACAGCAGCGGTGCTCTACCTTTTCTTTCTCTTCTATAATAATTATTTTAACGGGAAAAAAATTGAAGTATATTTTTCTACTGCTGATGCAAATTATCTGAGGGCCGAAGATAGAACTTTAGCTGAAGATGGAGATCTGTATTTGCAGATTTTTGATGAACTTAAGACCGGTCCAGAAAGTGATGAACTTGTGGGAACAATCCCCGAAGGCAGCAAACTGCTTGACTATCAGCTGGAAGATGAACTAATTATTTTAAATTTTAATCAGGCTTTTAGGGATAATCACTGGGGAGGCAGCACAGGGGAATCAATGACAGTGTACTCTATTGTAAATTCTTATACAGCACTGTCTGAGGTAGAAAGTGTAAAAATATTGATTGAGGGAGAAGAAGTTGAAAGTCTGGTTGGTCATCTTGACTTAACTGAGCCTTTGATGTACAATCAGAAACTAACTGAGGGTAATTAATTAAATAAGTGGGAGTTGGTTTTGTTGGAAGATACAAATAGAGCAATTGGGCTGCTGGACTCAGGTGTTGGAGGCCTGACAGTTGCTCGCGAAATATTTAAACTGCTGCCGGAAGAAGATATTATATATTATGGTGATACTCTGCATCTTCCCTATGGACCAAAAGATTTAAATTTAGTCAGGGAGTATGTAGTACAAATAATAAATTATTTGGTCAGTGAGAAAAATGTTAAGGCAGTGGTGATTGCCTGTAATACAGCTACTTCTGCAGCTTTAAACTATGTAAAAAGAAAATTTGATATACCAATTTTTGGTATGATTAAAAGTGCTGCCGCAAAAGCTGTAAAAATAAGTGAGAGGCAAAAAATTGCAGTAATTGGAACAGAAGGCACAGTTAATAGTCAGGCCTATCAAAATGCAATTTTAAAAATAAATAAAGAGGTTGATCTTTATGCTAAAGCCTGTCCGAGGTTTGTTGATTTAGTAGAGCAGGGTAAATTTGATGGT